>PWTL01000111.1 GCA_003562845.1 Candidatus Acetothermia bacterium | reverse complement strand
CAGCCAGAACGTGAAAGATCGAAGGCGATATGCGAATCTCACCTCCGTAACAACTATAAAATAGCGGGTAGATACCGTAGCGATCATTACTGACTACTAAACGCTCACCATCCCATTCCCATTCAACAAATATCCCATCGGTGCCATGAACACTACTGTGTGCAATCTGATGCCCGCATTGATGCTTCGGTATTCCTTCTGTGACAATAGTGCCTCCCGATTTTCGGGCGACAAAAAATGGCCTTTGGAAAGATGATAAGGTATTAATAGGATAATTTTGCATGTTATTTATTCAATTTCCAAATAGCTAGACAAAGCTAAAAAAATCGATTGGCTATAAACTTGATTTCCAGTCGATCAATATGCGTATTCCTCAGCAGATACTATATACTAGATCTGCTAAATTCAGGATGATGACTGATTTCTTTTCTCTGCAGTCACCCTTTCGCCAAGAAACTCATCCATCACCACACCAAAGTTGATCCTCAAATCAGAAACGGCTGAGCGCAAATTAATTTTATCAGTTTCATAAAGATAATCTGGCACATACCTCCAACACAGTTTAGCAATATCCCTTGTCCACGGCTGCCCTGAACTGTGTGCATATTCCCGAAGAATTTTATTTAATCGTTCTGAGGTTATCTCACTTGAAATATTCTCAATTGCCCAAGTACGTGGAGAATAGTGTTGGCTAGTCTCAAGAAACTGCATAAGTTGCCGAGCCAATCCATTTCTACGGACTAAGATTCCAGTGCGTTCATTAATATAAGCTTTTGCACCCACATGCCCATCGACACTCATTGCAACAGGTGTCCCAGAAAACATACTTTCAGTGACAGCCACACAAGAACCTTCGCGTTTAGTGAGAATCGTAGATATTTTTGAGTCACATAGCACCTCTGCCACTTCTTTATTTTCTAAATTTTTGTGGATCTCGATATCTTGTTTCACTCCGAATAATTTTGCTTCTCTTCTCAAATCACTGACTGTTCTCCCCGGAGCATCTCGTCCAATGAATACCACACGCAGTTCTTTGGGCATTTTACGCAACGCTTCGAAAAGAAGCCAATGACGCTTTGTACGTGACCAATTAGCCAGCATCACGATATCGATTGATCGATTAGCATGGGGGTTAGGCATAAAATGATTAGGGTCGTTCCAGTCACAAGCCAAAATTGGAATCGGCATGGCAACCGGACTCAAAATTTTAATCATATCAATATCACAAAAATTTGATACCCCAACAAATAATGGATCAGTAGATAAGCTAGAGGATGCAATCAGCGCCGCATAATCTGTAGGAGACCATGAAGTCTGGCAAACAATGTAATAATCCTTCATTATCGATCTTAGGTCGTAATCCATTACAAGCCTCATCCAATTATATTCAAATGAAACATAAATCACTCCCTTCTCACCGTTAGGCCCTGGGGCTTTTAATAACAAACTTTGATTAAGTGACCGCGGACTACATGCTTCTCGATTATTCTTTCCGTAGCGCTCCCATCCTACTTGAGCTTCAGTGGCAAGATGTTTATATTCCCCTTGAATAAAAGGTTTAAGCTGACTTGCAAGTAATCGCCGAGAAGGCGGGAATGAAAGACGCCGACATGACTTTAGTAATGCATCTAGTCTTCTCGGCGTTGCTTTTGGCGCGATCAAACCTTTAGCAAGATAAAAATGTGACCAAATCCAGGAGACGAACGAATTATCTTTGATATCTTGTAAAACACCGACTGTTAAACTACGCCATATTGGTAATAAATTCATCAGTTTTTCTCCGAAAAATCTTATCTAAAAATCATAAGAACAAAGAATATATCGGATTGGCAACCTTGTCATGGGCTGAATTTATATTCAACATCTTCAAAGAAGCTGATCCCAAATCAAGTCGATGCAATATTCAGAACGACCTGATGGCAGTTCTATAGTAGGCAAACAATAACCCATCGCCCCGGCTATGGACGATGGCATGGGCCGCGTTAATAATTCACCCTGCCCACCCTTAATCTTCTGCTGACAAGACCAAGCATCAGACACTAAGGCATGGCCTGCTGGATTAAGGTACTCCACTGACTGATCTCGGTTATTGTCCAAAACTAAATAATACGCCAGTGTCGGCGGTTGCAGCGAGAGCGTCAAGACGATACGCGCAGAAATTCCTTCCAACACCTCGCGTCGCAAGGCTTCACGCCGCCCCCAGGCACCGCCGAGTAATCGCCAATCCAAGGCAGCCATTAAGCGCTGCGGTAACGGCTCAATCGGCGCACGGGTCACCGACCTAGGACGCCCAGTTAGCTCCATCTCAATCATCTGCTCGGATTCACGGACAGTAACAGAATCAAAATCCGTCAAACCATAAACCCGCTCACCTTGTTTGAACAACGGCGTCCAGCCCGCCAGAGCCGGTTGGCGTAATAACGCCGCCAAAGGTATCCGCACCGGGGGCGGAATCACCACCCGTCCCGCCAGCGCAACATGTACCGGAATTCCGCCAGCATAACGCAATTCAACCTCGTTACGACTGAATGCCTGCGGCGGCTGGCCGTGGGTAGTGATCAGCGCGGTGAGTTTTGCAGTACTCAGACGAATCAGCCCTGCACCCTGAGTCGATGGCTGAACCGGCTGGATACCGGACAATCCCTCCGGCACGGGCCGAGTCTGGCGAATATGCAGCGCCCAACTGACCACTGCGGCAAACCAGGCGTTATACACTGATAAAAACATGTAATTATCCCAACTGGCCTGACCTGCCGCACCCGCAGGATTCAGCCAATACAGCCCATCAGACCGGCGTTGGGTTTCTAAGCGCTGGATAAT
>PWTL01000024.1 GCA_003562845.1 Candidatus Acetothermia bacterium | reverse complement strand
TCAGTGGCAGGTTCATCGTCGTCGATCCTCCGATAGCGAATACGGTTTTAGGAGAACTTAGAGCCTGCCACTTTCCTACCTATACTTCAAGTCGTTACCCCTTAAGTTGGCGCGTATGCCCCTACGCCCAGCCCGCGCCGGAGTGCGAGTACGATCAGCGGGTGTCCTGGTAAAGCAGTAAAGCAGCTCCCTTGGGCTGCTAGCCCCACCGTTGTCCGCTTTTCCGGAAACACGCCCATCGCCCACCGGAAAAATCGTCTCGCCACCCGTTGGCGAGCCCATTTCGGCCGGATAGGCTGCCGACGCTGCTCAGACGGGGCTTGCGTTGCGACTTGACAGGCCCTAGGGGCGAAGGTATATTGCAGCGATATTGCAGTGGAAGCGGTTGGATTTCCTATCCTTTACTAGAAGCACAGATAATGAAAGGAACGTAGACATGCATGAGATACTACACTTTTACAGTGGCTACACACGGCACGAGCAATGCACCACTAACATTGTACGGGCAAGACTTCAAGAGGCGATACTTCTTTTGCTATTCTTTACTCTCACTGGAGCATCAAACGTGGCATCGGCACAGAGCAGCCAATTTGGAACCTTATACAACGACGGATGGTGCTATTTCGATTGGCTGAGACCTGGTGGCGCATTCACCAAACAGAAGAACGTTCTTATCAATGGGGGCACCCTAAGGCTTCAGTCACGGTTCATGTGGCGAGGTACCGGCACGATCCCATTTGTCGAAAATAAGACCGGTGAGCACGCCCTAATTGCCTACACTTACGACAGCTTTCCAACGAATCTGAGTTTAGTTTGCCCGCAGAAGCAGATGACAGAGTCGCTATTGAATTCACCAAAACAGCCTGGCAGTCGACAGCCATTACATAAATTCGGCATCGGTGCGCTCATAACGCCAAAAGGTCTTGCACTTGAAGTCTGGAATGGAGACGGCACCGCATACGTGTGGACACAGTACAACAATAGATGTGCAACATCCGTACCATCCGGCGACAATGCCGGAATGTGCTTAGGTTCAATTGCTAGCGCGACGGGAAGCTACCTTACACCATCTCAAGGTTTCAATATAAGCAAAGGGAACTACTATTGGTTGCGACTCACCATAGAAGGGAACCCAGGAGGTCAAACCGACTGGCTACGAGTGCATGGGGAAATGCTCCAACAGATCGGGTCACAAGTCATTCAGATTCAGTCTGGACAAATCTACGTACAACGAGATCAGTTTTTTCCGGGGACGACTTTAGCGGGGACGATTGGGAGATCTGGCCCCGAGTATCCCGAAACGGACTACATTCCTGAATTTATTGATTTTTGGTCTTACGATTATTTCTGATGCGAGAATACATGACTATCATTCCTGCCATCCTAGACAAATGGATTAGATCAAGGCTAGACCCTCCATTCAAGGAAGAGATTTTGGCTAGAATTGGAGAGATTGAACGCAGCCTATCTCAACTGACGAGAGTTGTAGCGCCAACTGCCACACCGCCAAGCAATTCGCTCACAGTGCGCGAACTTGTCGCGAATCGCTATCTGATGGGCAGCGGTATCGAAATCGGGGCGTTTGCTTCCCCATTGAAAGTACCGTCGTCAGCTTTGGTCACCTATGTCGACAATTGCACGGCATCAGAAGCGCTAACCTCACTTACGGTATGCGGCTTGACGCACAAGGACTTCGGGGTTGAAGAGGCTGGCTTGGTTGTACCGGATATTGTTGATGACGGACAGTTCTTGCGAAGTGTTGGAGACAGCACCCAGGATTTTGTGATAGCCAACCACGTTCTGGAGCACTACGAAGACCCGCTGTCGGGATTCAAGAACATTCTGCGGGTAACGAAACATGGCGGGACCGTTTATCTTGCTCTTCCGGACATGCGGCGTTGCTTCGATCGGGTCCGGGTGCCGACGCCGATCGAGCATGTGCTGCGCGACTACGAGGAAGGTCCGAAATGGTCGCGCGCGCAGGCGTTTCGTGAATTCGGTGAAGTGTTTGTCACCGAAGGCATGGACAAAGGTCTTTTTCCCAAGCTGAACGGTCACGAGCGGGAGCAATTCATCGAAGAGGTGATCAGTGAGCTTGAGGCAGCGGGATTCAGCATCCATTTTCATGCATGGACTCCGGACTCGATGATAGAGATGTTTCTCACGGCCAAGCGGCACCTGAAGCTCAATTTTGAGTTCGAGATCGTGCAACAGAACGGGGACGAAGTGCTCTTCGTATTTCGGAAAAGCCAATAATGATCGGACGCATCTCCGGCACCCTGCTGGAAAAGAACCCACCACAAATCGTGGTCGAGGCCAATGGCATCGGCTATGAGATCGACGTGCCAATGAGCACCTTCTACGGGCTGCCGGCCACCGGGCAGCCCGTTCGGCTGCACACGCACTTTGCAGTGCGTGAGGATGGACACTTTCTCTACGGTTTCGCGTCCGAAGAAGAGCACAGTGCGTTCCGCCAACTGCTCAAGGTATCCGGCATCGGTGCACGGACGGCGCTGGCGGTGCTCTCGGGCCTGTCGGTGGCCAGGCCAGTTTTCTGGTCATGGCGGCGTTTGTGATCAGCTTAAACCTGCTGGTCGATATTCTCTACACCACCCTTGACCCCCGAGTGACGCTGCAATGAGATCCTCAGTACTGGTCAGCGTTCTGGAGCCACTGCGGTTTATTATTCGCGATCCGCTGGCGATTGTCGGCATGATCGTGTTATCCGCCATTATCGCTATGGCCTTGTTCGCCCCGGTGATTGCCACCCACGATCCCCGCGTGATTAACGAACGCGAAGAAGCCTCGCTATTGATTCGCCCCCCC
>PWTL01000086.1 GCA_003562845.1 Candidatus Acetothermia bacterium | reverse complement strand
GGTGATTGTTGAAGCCATGCTTTGTGGCCGTCCTGTCGTCGCTGCAGCGGCAGGAGGGGTTACAGAACTGGTTCAACATGGTCAAAATGGTTGGTTGTTTCTCCCTGGGGATGAGTACAAACTGGCTAACATCATTAACGATTGCCGCACTAACCCAGCTAAAGCTGCCCAGATTTCAACCTATGCCCAAAGTGAGGCACAGAGCCGGTTCAATCTAGACGTTACTAATCAAGCCATTCACCAGTTGCTGACTCAAATTTTGGATTGATCTTTTGCAATCCGGGGATGCCATTTCGCTTCAGTCTGAAGATGTTGGCTGGCTAATGTTTCCCACTCACGAGTCTAGATAACCTTTTGAAAATTATTGAAACGTGCCAAATTCTAATTCCCCAGCGCTGTCTTAAGAACCTGAGATAGCCTTGCCAACATCGAATCTGGGACTGATGAGGGTGAAGCCGCCGATACTCGAACCAATGGCGGGGTAACTGCCCCAGTAACGGATGTGGTTGAGCTTTAGCTGCAAATTCCCACTGTTCGTAGGGAGATATGGCACTATGGTTTAATTCCTGCTCTAAAGCTGTTAACGCCGATTGATTAAGGTGGTTTAATAACGGGACAATTACGCTCAAGCTTTCTCGTAATGCTAAGGTTAGCTGGTGCGTTTGGGCTTTTTCCTTCAACCTTGGGCCATCGATAGTGAAGTTTTGAGCTAGGGCGGCAGCATCAGCTAGCCAGTAAAAGGGGGGGCGAGGCTGCCACTGGGTGGCTTGAATACAGCACAGCAGAAATTGATCCGTAGGGTCTAGAGCTAGCACCGAGGTGTGGCCGAGTTGGACTGTTTCCGCCTCAGTCAGGCTATCTCCGGCGACTCCTAAGCTACTGAATTCCGGTAACACCCGCCAGTACAACACCAGCGTATAACCGTTTTGCTGCCAGCCTAAGAACGTCTGCTGCGATCGCAGTTGGTTGACCTCAAGCCGCTGAGTTGGCTGCCATCCAGCCTCCCACAGCTGTGCGATCGCCAGAGGTAGCGTTTCAAAAGGTACCCAAAGCCCCATGTCGTCGACTCGTCGACTACCCACATCGGCTCCAGGTCGTGTGACCAAGGCCGCCCCTCCCAAAACGACAGGGGAGATACCAGCTTGCTGTAATGTCTGAACCGCCTTTTCTAACAACCGCAGAAGTATTTGATTGCGAGACCAGACATGACGATAGACCCCTTTAATGCGCTGCAACTTTTGCAATGCTTCCGGCGACAAATCAACTTGGTCCACCTGTCGGAGACTATGATAAAGCCGGGGTAAAATCCAGTAAGATCCTTCGTCGAGATTTTCGATATCCACTTGGGCCTGCCAGATTTGCCAGGCATTCAGGGCAGCGATACCTTGTCCTACGGTTGCCGTTAGCAGACACTGCTGTACGGGCGTTGGCTGCCAGGTGACTGGAGGTTGAGGCTGCCAACGGGAAGCGGATGGGCTAGCTGAAGAGATAGGAGTAGCGTGAGTAGTCATAGCTCGTCCTGGATTAAAGTGGCGGCGGCCGTGAGAGCCCGACGACGTTCCAGGGTTGTTCTAACAATCTGTAGATAGTCGCTAGTGGCGCTCCGCTCCATACGGCCCATGTTGCTAGAGTGCAAGCGCCGCTCCATCACCACCTGCGGCAGCATCACCATAGGTAGTCCTAGGTCTGTGGCTTTAGTCTGCCAACTGATAAATTCTCCTACCTGCCATTGGGTTTCAAAGAGTCCGACCTGCTGGAATGCCTTTTTCCGGATCAGCATTGTCCCCACGTGGTAGCCTGCCATCACCTCAGCCGCAATCCGGGGGCACTGATCTATGGGCAAGTCAGGACTATAAAACTGCTGTACATGGCCAAACACGATTGCCAGGTCAGCATTGTCGGCAAATTCTGCCATCTGTAAGGCGAGCTTGTCAGGCCGCCAGCGATCGTCTGAGTCTAGAAATGCCAGAAATTCACCCTTGGCTAGGGCGACTCCCCGATTGCGGGCGGCCGCAGCACCACTATGGACTTGCCGATGGTACTGTACCGGAAAGGGAAAGCCTTGAACAATGTCTGCACTCTGATCAGTTGAGCCATCGTCAATCACCAGAACTTCAGCCACAGGGTAGCTCTGGTTTAGAACGCTGAGAATCGCCTCGGCCACATAGTGCTCTCGGTTGTAGACCGGAATAATGACGCTAATAGGAAGAACAGGCAGAGTCATAATTAAGGTTGGTTGAAAGCGGTAAGGGGAACGACGCCTTGGGTATCTTTTTGAACAATTTCTCCTTCAGCATTGAGGTACTGGAGTCGCGGCAGCTCTGATGCCGCCGTTCCTGCTTGTTGGCGCCGTTGGATAGACTGGCGCACAGCTCGCATAAATCCTTTCAAGTTTTCCTGGCGATCGTGGGTAAGATTGCTGTCATGCTTACGGTAGAACAAGGTTACCGCTTCTAACACGACCATGTTGACGCCCATCTCCCGAGCGTGCATGAACCAGTCCACATCTTCGCTGTGGATCTGTTGGGCATCGAAAGGCCCCACTCGGTCGAACACGGAACGCCGAAACAGGGCACTACCCAAATTGAAACTGACCACAGGGACATAGCGAGGGCGAAATGTGATCGTGCCACCTTCGGTTACTGTGCCTTGCAACAGTTGTACATAACCATTAACAATGTCTACCTCAGGCCTAACCGCAAAAGCGGCTAGTTGCAGACTGAGTTTGTCAGGGGGCCATTGATCGTCTACGTCGAGGAAGGCGATAAATTCTCCCTGGGCCAGAGTTAGGCCATAATTCCGGGCGGCGGCAGGCCCCTGGTTAGGTTGATCAACATAGCGAATAG
>PWTL01000107.1 GCA_003562845.1 Candidatus Acetothermia bacterium | reverse complement strand
TCTAGGTTTCCTTATCCTCTATCAGTTGCCAGGTACCTCTCCCATGCTAACTGGATATTTGGGGGCCAAACATGGTCATAATGTTATGCTCCTTTAATAGATTGTATCTACTCAGCCCTTGACTACTTTTTTGAGTAAAATTTCCAAGAAAGGCGGCATCTCAAATAGATACCTTTATTTTGTGGTGGTATCGACTTAATAGGAATACAATATGAACTAAAACAAAATGACGGGATCCAATTTATGAATGCGATTAAATAGTGGTTAGAAGGACCAGATCTCGGATCGTAGGAAAGGGTGTTCCTGTGATTGCTTCCTAGGTAATAGGTTTCATGAGTGAGGTCGATGTCGACTTAATTTAGCAGAGGAACACTCGGACATTAGAGAGTCTCTCAAGGTCAAATCATGCCTCCTTTAAAGCAAGGGAAAACCTTTGCAGCACATACTATGGTGAGGGGTTTTCTAACTGATAAATCCAGGTCCATGATGGGGAGAAGAAGTGGGTCTTGGCTCACTGCTTGGCATGAAGAGAAAGAGATTTTCATGGGGTGAGGTCGAGCTGATGTAACAGGAGAAGCACCCTGTCTGTGGGAGCTCCTAAGGCCCAATATCATGCCTCCTTTAAAGCAAGAGAAAACCTCTGCAGCACAGACTATGGTGAGGGGTTTTCTAACTGATAAATCCAAGTCCATGATGGGCAGAAGAAGTAGGTATAGGCTCTTCACTGCATAGAATGGGCCTTTGCAGAGAAAGGGCCAATGATAACAAGGTCGAATCGATGAGAGAATAACTCGGTACGCGAGAGGCTTTCAAGCAAGAAAGCAGGCCAATTGGATCTGTAACGAAGAGAAAGGATAGTGTAGGTCTTTTAAAATAAGATCTCCAACTCAAAAAACCCACTGATGGATTCAGCAGGTAACCTTTGAGATAGATACAGAATCGTACTACGCAAGCAAAGCTGATCATCCTATGGCTTTAGATGTCGGGGATGACGGGATCTCTTCTTACAGCTTTCTTCAAAGCGTCCATAACCCTCCAGTTATTTTTTCGGCAAGTGGATATGTATCCTCGTATCCTGCAGAAGATGTTTGCACCTTCCTTACTTCTAAAGCAGCCTGAAATCTTTTGTCGTAGTTTCATCATCCTAATATCTCTCTCGGCTAAATTATTATCAAAGGGTATATTAAAATCATACATGAAAGAGAGAGTCTCAATATCATATTTATAGAGTCTATTAAGGAGATTTCTTGCTTCACTGTTTTTAGGTTTACCTGTCTTCTTCGAGACCAATCCTGCACTTTTAATATCATCTTCTTTTTTCCCTTCTTCAATGATGGAATGATATCGTGTTGTGAATAGAACAATCTCTTCTTTGGGCAAGCCTGTCAGGCCCTCTGCTTTCAATGTATCCACACGACTTTTGATTTCCAACAGTAGTTGGGACATAGGTTCAGCCCAATCTTGTTTATGATTCTCTGATATGTTCTCTAGAGCTCGAAGAATATGGCTGTTGCATTCACCGTGACTGCAATCCTTATAAGAGTAATATGTTGACCAATGATCATGTATCGCTGTGCCTGTGAAGTGGGGAAGAATTCCAATGTCTTCGGTTGCATCTTTGCCTCTTTTGTCATTGAGAGCATAGAAAGTAAGATTTTCAGTCGAAGCACTATGGGTCCATTTCTTTTCCGATTCACAACGTGCACTGGTCTCATCAAAATGGACAACTTCGGCGTTGATTAATCGATCCTTGACAATTTCCTCGTAGACTTCTAGTGTATCATGAACTTGTTGCCCTGTATTTACAAGGGTTCCCTGGCTAACCTTATGGTCTGTTAAATCTTCTATCATCTCTACAGATCTTGCAAGAGGAAGGAGTTGATAATTCGTTAGATAAACCATTAATGCTTTCATAGCATCGCCGTACTGGGTAGATTGTTTTACTTCTTCAGGAAACTCTGTCTTATGTTTTTTGCCACAATTAGGACAATCTTTTTCATGGGTTCTATATTCGGTGACCTTCACTGTAACTACTGGAATATCGAAGACTTGGCGGCTTGAGGTTTTACCTTCCACTTGACTTAAATCGCATCCACAATCACACTCTTGATCAGTTGGGTTATCAACAACGACATCAGGGTTATCGACCTTTTCTAATGTGTGACCTTCATGTCCAGGCTGCCCTCCTGTTTTTTTGCCAGTCTTCTTCCTCTTATTCATGGGTCTTTTTGGTTTCTTGTGTTGATCTGTGGATGGTGGTTTACTGCTGGTTGTACTGTCCTTTTTTAAACGTACTTCCAGTTCTTCATTGCGCTTTTGTTCTTGAAGAAGCTTCTCTTTTGTAGCGACTAACTCGTTATCTTTATCATCACATGTAACTCTAAGTTGCTTTAACTCTTCTTCTAAAATTCTGTTACAGTTGGCTAAAACACTATTGTCCTCTTTTAATGCTTCTATTGCTTCAAGTAAAGAGGTGTTCTCTGTTTCAACAGACGCATTGATCACTTTTAGGAGTTCAATCTCATCCTTCAACATAGTGTTCTCTTTCTTCAAGTTGCTTAAGTCGCTTATTCTTTTATGCTCATTCACATGAATGATATAATGATTGAATTCTCCTAGTGTACTCATTTTTCAAAACTCCCAAATCTTATTGTGTGCCGAATTTAATAAAAGATTATCATAAGTTTAACTCCTTGTCAAGGGCATTGTAAAAAAAATATTAAAAAAAAGCAAGGGCTGAGTAGTTACTACGAAAGTAAAGGGCAGTTTAGCGTTATTCATGAAAGAGAAACCTATACCCGGGAAGGCTTTTTTGATCCGGATTTGATGATTACTTTTTTGATATCC
>PWTL01000040.1 GCA_003562845.1 Candidatus Acetothermia bacterium | reverse complement strand
GTTCTCGGAGGCGCAGCCGCTCCAAGGGGGAGGAGACTTCGTTCTCCACCGCCTGGGCGACACGCTGGTCCAGGACTCCCAGGATTTCCTCCGAGTAGTCGAACGCGCGGGGCGACTGGCGCCGTACATACAATGTGTCCCCGACCAGGGCCGTGTCGCCGACGAACAAGGCCGGCGGGTCCCCGGGGGCCTCGTGCATGCGTTGCAGGCGGACGAAGGACCGTTCGTTCTCCGGATCGGAGACGTCCAGGCGCTGGATACCCAAGAGTGGATAGCGCTCCACTAGCTCCAGCGCCAGCTCGTCCAGCTGCGCGCTCTCCGGATCGTCCTCGCGGAAGAACAGGATCAACTCTGTAGCTGTGTCGGGCAGGCGCTCCAGGGGAGAGGGAGCGTCCTCCTCTATTGCCAGGAGGATGGCCTCCTCCAGGGCGAAGCTTTGGGCGGGGCCCGGGTAGTCGGTGGGTTCGGGATCGAGGCCGTAGAAGGTCCGCCCGATCATGGCCACGTCGCCAGCGAACACCATGGGCACAGGCCCGATGTCGGCCCCGTAGGCGGTGATGAGTCTGTGCAGGAGGCTGCGGCCGGTGGGGGAGTGAACGTCGTACTTGCGCAGGGTGAATCCCGGGTACAACTCCCCGAGCTCCACCAGTACCCTCTCCACGTGAGCGCAGTCGGGGCAGCCGAGTTCGTAGAAGTAGACGACTTCCACCGGATCGTTCGCCTCGGCCAACGCCGCCGGGGCCAAGAGCAGCAAGGCCGCCACAACAACACTCCAGTTCCGTCCGCTCACGCTTCCCCCTTGGCTCTGTACACTGGTTGGCCGGGTTTCTGTGGGGACAGCCCGGCGAGTTTCTCCCTTAGGACCTAAAGGGTCGCCGCTGGGGGCGCTCAACGCAACCGGTGTCAAAGAACTTGCCCCTACAGGAAGCCGAGGCGAACGCCAGCGATCATCCCCGCTCCCAGGAGCAGCATGACCACCCCGGTGACGAAGTGGAGTTTGCCTAGTTTGGCGGTGCGCCAGCGTTCGGCGCGGGCGGTGGTGGTGAACCCGAAGTGCACCAGGAGGGTGATCCCGATCATGGGCAGGACGAAGATCAGGTTGTACAGGAGAAGGAGCATTCCCCCTTGGAAGCGGTCTGTCGTCTGGGAGAGGAGCGTGAGGATGGCCAGGTACGGCCCCGAGGTGCACGGGGCCAAAAACAACGAGTCCAGAACGCCAACGGCGAACGCTCCGGGGATGGTGACGGCCGACGAGGTGAGCGCCTTGACTTTGGGCTTCCAGCGCTCGGGCACCTCGATGGAGAACCACTTGCCGTACCACAGGAGATCTTTCATCTCCCACAGTCCGACCAGGATCGCCAACGCGGAGACGGCGTAGATGAACGGCACGCGGAAGCCGCGCGTGCCTACGGTGATCCCCAGTATTGAGTAGAGGAGGAACCCCATCAGGTAGTAAGCGATGAAGATCCCCGCGGTGAATGCGAGCCCGGCCCAGATGACTTTGCCTCGCTTCCCGATGACCAGTAGCGTCCCCAGGAGCAGCACGAGTACGGCGAAGTCACAGGGGTTCACCGAGTCCAAAGCGGCGGCCCCCACGACCGCCCACAGGGTGAGCTGTTCCTGTAGTCGCAGGCGGTCCATCGGGGACCCAGCCTGTCTATCCACGGCCAGGGATACTTGCTGTTCAACGTACGCTTTGTCCTCGCGGGTGAAGGAAAACGGACGGGCGTCTTGCCGTCGGACGAAGGCCTTGTCCGCGGTCAGCGCCAGGTCGCCGACTATCAGGGCGGGAGCCTCGCCGCGGGCATCGTACAGGCGAAGCAGCCGCTCCAGGAGTTTCCGGTTTTCCGGCTCGGACGAGTCGTAGATGCGCAGTCCCACGCGGGGGAAGGTGTCTACAAGGTGGAAGGCCAGATCTGTGAGCTCCGCGCTGGCGTAGTCCCCTTCCGAGGTGAACAGCACGAGCTCGGCCACTGTGTCCGGCAGGCGGGCCAAGGGAAAGGAAGCTGACTCCGCCAAGGCGAGCCCGATGGCTTCCTCCAGGGCGAAATCCTGGGCCGGGCCCGGGTAGTCGGTGGGTTCGGGGTTGAGGCCGTAGAAGGTTGTCCCGACCATGGCGACGTCGCCCACGAACACCATGGGCACGGGTCCGATATCGGCCCCGTAGGCCGCCAAAAGCCGCTGCAGAATGCTGCGGTCGGCGGGGGAGTGGATGTCGTACTTGTGGACGACGAAACCCGGGTACAGCTCCTGGAGATCATCGAGCACGCCCTCCACGTGGGCGCAGTGGGGGCAGCCGAGCTCGTAGAAATACACGACCTCGACGGGCTCGCCATCCTCAGCCAAGGCCGCTGGGGCGAGGAGCACCAGTAATGCAAGGAAAACAAGCGACATCAAGCGCTTCACTGTTCCTCCCTGATCACCTGCGTTGGGGACAACCCCCTGTCAAGGTAACAACTGGCGGTAGCGTCGCACCGCCAAGGTAACAACCAGGGGTAGCGTCGCACCGCCAAGGCACAAACCAGAGGTAGCGTCGCACCGCCAAGATAACAACCAGGGGTAGCGTCGCACCGCCAAGGTAACAACCAGGGGTAGCGTCGCACCTTGTGTGCGACGTCGGTGGTTATTCTCCCTCCTCGTTGTTGATGTCCTCGAGCAGAGCGAGGACGTGCTCGCGGATCGTGTCACGCATTTGGCGATACTGTTCCAGGTCAGCCCCTTTGGGGTCGGGAAGGCCCCAGTCGGCTACGGTACCCCCGAAGGCGGCGGGGCAGGCGCCTTCGGCGCCGCAGCCCATGGTGATGATGTAATCGTAGTTCAGCATGTCCTCGGGGGAAATCGCCTTGGGCCGCT
>PWTL01000060.1 GCA_003562845.1 Candidatus Acetothermia bacterium | reverse complement strand
CCACTTCCCCGGCACCACCATCTTTGGACTGGGGTGAAGCCCCTAAAATTCCAGACCCCTATGGTCGCCAGTCAGAGTTAAGTCTGCTTCAGGAATGGATACAACAGCGCGATCGCTGTCGTCTGGTTTTACTCTATGGGTTAAAGGGCACTGGCAAAACCACCCTGGCTGTGCACTTAGCAGAGCAACTTGCCACCTCTGCCGAGTTCGAGGGAATCGTCTGGCGTTCCCTCAGCCATGCCCCTCACTTGAAGGAGTTTTTGGATGGGCTCTTGGCCTCATTGGGCGTCAGCTTGCCGCCCACAGCTCAAGACCAGAGGGCGCAAATCTCCCAGATATTAGAGGTTTTACAACACCATCGCTATTTGATCATTTTAGATGATGGTGAATGCCTGATAAAACCTAAAACATTGGCTGGAAACTATCGGGAGGGTTACGAAGACTATGGTGAGCTTTTCCAACGCATCGGTAAGGCCCGTCACCAGAGCTGCCTGATTCTAATTAGCACCGAGACAATCAATGCACTTACCTTTCTAGAGGGGGATAACTCTCCCGTGCGAGCCTTACAACTCGAAGGATTAGACCCAGATGCAGCCTTAAGTTTACTAGCAGACTTGGGACTACAGCCCTCTGAATCGGCACAATGGCACCATTTGATTACTACCTACGATGGTAATCCTCTGGCCTTAAAAATTGTGGCTTCTACGCTGAAAATGCTATTTGGCGGTAGCGTAGAGGCGTTTTTTCAACAGAATACACCCCTTGTTTTTCAAGAAATTCGTGATCTAGTTAAAGCATCATTTGAGCGACTATCAGAGCCAGAAGTAGACATTATGTACTGCCTGGCATTGGCTTCAGACTCTCTCGACTTGCAAGCCATCCAGAATCATATTCTGGCCCCTCTAGATATGTCAGATCTAATGCAGATTGTAATATCTCTCCGGCAGCGATCGCTGATTGCAACAGATCCTGAAAATACCAGCCGATTTATGCTCAGGGATGTTGTGCTGGAATATGTTACTGACCATATTTTTGAGGTTTTATGTCAAGAGACGTGTCAGCTTGTTACTAGCTTTGAACAACTGCAAACCCAGTCAACCTCAGAGTTGCAGACATGGCTAGGTCAAAGTTTACT
This sequence comes from Candidatus Acetothermia bacterium, assembly GCA_003562845.1. Lineage (GTDB taxonomy): Bacteria > Bipolaricaulota > Bipolaricaulia > Bipolaricaulales > Bipolaricaulaceae > T3SED10-47. The sequence continues at coordinate 1,721 of PWTL01000060.1, read as the reverse complement.
CGCACGCTTAAAAATATTTAATGGTAGATCAGATTCTGGCTTTTCTAGAGCGCTTGCTCAACTTAAGCATAAGTTGCAAGCCGAATTTCCCAATCAGCAACATATTGTAGACATGCTTAGACAAACTCAGACTTGGCTTAAGACCGAATTCCTGGTAAAAAATACATACGCCACTGAAAATATAGGCCACTTAATCACTTTACTCACAGACCATCCTAGCTGACTCCATGCGTAATGGAGATGCCCGATGATTTATTGCGTTAATCCTGTTTGCCCGAAGCGCCACAACCCAGAAGATGCCAGCCACTGTTTGACCTGTGGCACGTCCCTGCTAGTGCACAACCGCTACTGCTTACTGCGACGTCTCCATGACTCTGAAGTGAAAGAAGTCTTTGAGGTGGAGGATGTGGTCGATAATGACACTAAAATCTTAAAAATTGTTAAGGCTTTTCCAAATATTGATTTTATTGAAAATCATATTGAACGTATCCAGCGCGAGGCACGAACGTTGATTGGGCTCAACCTGCCCAGCGTCCCTAGAGTGGCACTTGATGGTTATTTCACACTTATACCAGCTCAAGGTGCTCCGTCTATACACTGCTTGGCCATGGAAAAAATCGAAGGCCAGAATCTAAAACAGTGGATAGAAACCCATGGCCCTATTTCAGCAGATTTAGCCTGGCAATGGCTCAAACAACTGGTTGAGGTTATTGACCAGGTTCATCAAGAAAAATTGATCCATCGAGATGTTGAACCCTCCAACATTATTCGTCGTCCTGATGGCGCTTTAGCCTTAATTGACTTTGATACCGTTTGCAGTACCACAGAAACGGTTTTATCAGATACCGATAAAACTTTAATGATGTCCGACTGCTATGCCGCCCCCGAACAGTTTCCGGACTTCAAACAGTTTCAGAATAGAGCTTATCTTGAGTCAGATCTATATTCTCTGGGTCGTACCTTCGTTTATTTGCTGACGGGAAAATCTCCTTGCTCACTGGAAGAGGTTCATCGTCGACTGATCTGGCGCGATCATGTGCCAAAGCGCAATAGACAAGAGAGAAACAATGGCTTAACGGAGTTTCAAACTAAACAACTCTTCAATTTGATCGATCGGTTTATGGCCTATGAGCCTAAAGATCGCCCAAGTGACAAAAATAAAATTCTGCAGCGAATTCGTTGGATTGAGCTATATGGCAAAGTTCACACGTCAATCCTCAAAGCCTCAGCTGGGGCGGCACTATTACTGGTTGGCATTGGTCTAGGGTGGGGCATTACCCAGTGGGAGGGCAATCCTGTCTCTGAACTAACTACCGATGCCTTAGTTGCTAATGAATGTCAGATGGGTGTTGCTGACGTCACAGATATGAGCTTTAGTCCTGATGGCAATTTCTTGGCTACTACTAGTTCTGATAGAAGCGTAAGAATATACGATGTGGGCGAGGAAGATATAAATGAGACTTGTGCTGAATATGTAGAGCATAGTACAAGTGTTATAGCTGTGGCTTTTCGCCCAAGGGTAGGTGGTTCAGAGGTTAACCAATTTGCTACAGCTGGTTTAGATGGAACTATAAACTTTTGGGAGATTAACTCGCGTACCAATAGGGTTGAGTTGCTTTCTAAGCTGGAGCATGATGAGCCGGTAGTTGCAATGAGCTTTTCGCCTAATGGCTCATATTTGACGGCTGGATTCAGTGGTGGTGAAACTAGAGTTTGGAGCT
>PWTL01000012.1 GCA_003562845.1 Candidatus Acetothermia bacterium | reverse complement strand
GGTGGCGGGTGAGCTGGTTGGCGCAAGCGCGGGACAGTCCCTGCACAAGGAACGTGGCGTGGGCGAACTCCAACACCGACAGGTGCCCCCAGCCGATCAGCTTGCGCACCAGGTCCGCGTCGGCCTCCGAACCCGAGCTCTCGCTGCGGTGGCTCACCCGGGCGCAGCGGGCGATGTGGCTTATAGGTTCCTCCGTCACATGTAACAGCTCTACCGTAAGCATGCCGATATGGTACGTTGACAGCCGGTTGTTTGGCGAGTCCGCTGTTAGCGTGTACAGTGGCTGAGGGGAGCGGAATGCACGGTGTTGATGATCTGAAGCGAGCATTGAGGGAGCATCTCCGCGGCAGGGAGGACGGGATCATCGACGAGTCGGCAGTGAGGGTCTCCAAGGGATGAGCGCGATGCGCAACATACTCGTCCACCAGTACGTCGACGTGGACCCGGTGAAGGTGCACGAGGTCGTTCAGTTCCACTTGGAGGACTTCGATCGGTTTGCCGAGGCTGTAGTGCGCTATCTTGAGGGGGAAGGGGAGCTTCCCCAGGCTTAGTAAGGCGAGGGGCTTTCCAGTGGGGGGGAGATGCCGAACACGTTTGTCTATGGTGACGAGGTGTTGCTCTGCGAGCTGGGCAAGGAGCGCACGTACCTGATCGTGCTCGAGCAGGGGGGGAAGCTTCACAGTAGCCGTGGACTGGTGGAGCACGACCGAGTGGCGGGATCTGTGCCAGGTTCGGAGCTTATGAGTCACTTGGGTACGCCATTTTTGGCTCTGCGGCCGCGGCTGGACGAGCGGATGTTCAAGGTGCGTCGCCGCACGCAAATCGTGTACCCCAAGGACGCAGGGTGGCTGGTCATGGCGCTCGATCTGGCCCCGGGCCGCAGGGTGATCGAGATGGGCACGGGATCGGGAGCGTTCACCATACTGCTTTCCCAGTTCGTGGGGCCGCAGGGCCGTGTGTACACGTTCGATCGGCGGGAGGACTTTTTGGAGAACGCGCTTTCGAACGTGGCCCGGGCCGGTTTTTCCGATCGTGTACAGGGGCGGGTGCTCAGCGCCGGAGAGCCTTTTCCTGTGAGAGATGCCGATGCAGCGTTTCTCGACTTACCTGAGCCGTGGCTTGCGATCCCGGCGGCTCGACGAGCGCTGGAGCCTGGGAGCCCCCTGGCCCTGATCGTGCCCACTGCGGAGCAGCTGAAGGAAGCGGTGCGGGTGCTTCAGGAGGAGTGTTTCGTCAGGCTGGAGATGGTAGAAATCTTGGAGCGACGGATGCTCGTCCGGCAGACGGCGGGAGTGCGCCCCGCGGAGCGAATGGTCGGGTTCACCGGCTATCTCGTGGCGGGCCGCTCCACTCCTCCTTATTCAGTAGGTGGTCCGTAGCCACCACCACCCGGCGTCCGCAACGAGATTGTGCCCCCCGGGGGTACCTGTACCGTACCTTTGGCCGGAAGCAGGCGCTTCTCCTCACCATCGATGAGGAGCATGTCTTCCCCCGGTGCTCCCGGCTCTCCGCCCGCCCGTCCATAGGGCCGGCCCTGCCGGCGGTCGGCTAGGAGCGACACCGTGGCCGTGTGCTCCAGCACACGGATGTCCCGTCGCAGGCCGTCGCCGCCTGTGAACCGCCCGCGTCCGCCGGATCCCTGTCGCAACTCGTAACGTTCCACCCGCAGCGGGTAGGCCGCTTCCAGCGCCTCCACGGGGGTGTTGAGCGTGTTCGTCATATGGCTGTGCACACCGCTTTCTCCCGGTCCATCCGCGTGGGCCCCACAGCCGCCGCCGAGGGTCTCGTAGAACGTGTACGCCTCGTCCGTCCGTGGGTCCACGCCGCCGATGGTGAGGTTGTTCATCGTCCCTTGGGCGGCGGCCGGCACCCGCTCGGGCAGGACTTGGGCCAACGCGCCCAACACTACGTCGACGATGCGCTGGGAGAGCTCCAGGTTCCCTCCACTCACCGGTGCGGGATGTGTGGCGTTCACCACTGAGCCCGCAGGCGCGAGGATATTCACCGGGCGCCACGCCCCGGCGTTCGGCGAGCTACAGGGATCGAGAACGGCGCGCAGGGAGAAGTACACCGCCGATGCGGTGACAGCCAGCGGGGCGTTCACCGGGGCGGCGGTTTGCGGGGACGAGCCGCTGAAGTCTACTGTGAGCTCCTCCCCTGCGGCCTGCAATCGTACTTGGACGCGCGTTCCCTCGTCCAAGCAGTCGGCGAACTCCCACTGGCCAAAGGGGAGTTGGACCAGCGCAGCGCGCATCGTGCGCTCGGCGTGGGCTTGGAGAGCGCTGAACCCCTGGCGGAGGTGTTCTGCGCTGTGGCGGGTCACGAGTTCCTCCAGACGACGGATCCCAGTGTTCACCGCTGCCAGCTGTGCCTGCAGGTCCCCGCGGCGCTCCCGTGGAGTGCGAACGTTGGCCAGTACTAGGCGCAGGAGATCCTCGTTGAGCGCCCCCGAGCGCCACAGCTTCACCGGAGGGATGATGAGGCCCTCCTGGAATATCTCCGTGGCCGTCGCCGGGAGGCTCCCCGGGGTCATCCCTCCGACGTCTGCATGGTGGGCGCGTGCGGCGACGAAGGCGAGTCGCTGGCCATCGTGGAAGGAGGGGGCGACAAAGGTGATATCCGGAAGGTGCGCCCCCCCGGCGAAGGGATCGTTGAGCACTACGACGTCGCCCGGTGCCCAGTCAGGAAAAGCTTCTACTGCCGCCCGGACGGAGAAAGGCATCGCCCCCAGGTGCACGGGGATGTTCTCCGCCTGGGCGACGAGGCCACCTCCTTCGTCGAACAGCGCGCAGGAGCAGTCCCGACGTTCCTTGATGTTAGGGGAGTAGGCGGTGCGCACTAGTGCTTCCGACATTTCCTTGGCCACACCGGCCAGGGCGCTCTCCAAGACGGACAAGCTCACTGGGTCCAAGGGCGCACCTCCAACAGCAAATTCCCGTACTGATCGACTTCAGCGTCTGTGTGCGGAGGGATGAGGCAGGTGCTGTCGTTTCCCTCGACTATGCTCGGAGAGGGGAGGCTTCCTCCGGCGGGCAAGAGAGCGCGATCGAATACGGGGCAGGAGATCCAGCCACGCTCGGGACCGAAGTATACAGGTCTTGGGGGGAGGGCGCCGACGCCGACGTCGCCCCCGCCCGGAGTGCGGGGGAGAGGCGGCTTCTCCGTGGGGGCGACAGCGGTCAACCGCAGGCCAACGAGCTCTAGCGGGTCCTCCGGCGAGCTGTAGCCGTACAGCCTCTCGTGTCGGCAGTGGAAGTCCCGGGCCAGGTTGTCCACCGTCGCTGCGCAAAGTTCACCGTCGGGAAAGGGCACCGTGAGTTCGAAACTCTGGCCGCGGTAGCGAATGTCTGCCGCCGGAAAGAGCTGGTGTGTGCCCCCTTCCGCGCCAGCGGAAGCCAGGCGGCGGGTTGCTTCGACCCGGAAACGCTCAACCATTTGGTCAAGCAGCGTGGGGAGCACCTCCGGCCAAGGCAGAAGGAGCGAGCGCACGAAGGGTAACACGAGGTCCGCTCCCATTAGGCCCAGCGCCGACAGCGCGCCGGCGTGGGCCGGAAGGAGGATCCTGTGCATTCCCAATTTTGCCCCCAGCGCCGCCCCGTGCAGTGGGCCGGCACCGCCGAAGGCGATCAACGTGAACCCGCGGGGATCGATCCCGCGTTGCACGGACATGACTCTGATCGCCTGCTCCATGGTCGCCTCCACCACCTGCAATATGCCCCATGCTGCCTCCTCCGCGGAGAGCCCTACAGGCCCGGCAACGCGGGCTATGGCCGCGTGAGCGGCGGCGGTGTTCAGCGGGAGCAGGCCGCCCAGCGTCCGCCCTCGAGGGAGGCGTCCCAGGACGAGGTGGGCGTCGGTCACGGTGGGGCTGGTGCCTCCCCGGGAGTAGCAGGCCGGTCCGGGATGAGAGCCTGCGCTCTGCGGCCCCACCCGCAAGGCGCCTCCCCCGTCGAGCCGGGCGATGCTTCCGCCGCCGGCACCTACCGTGTGCACGTCCACCGCCGGAAGCCGTACTGGACGACCTCCGACGGTGCGTTCGGGCGAGCGCTGGAGCTCCCCTCCAGCGATCAGCGCAACGTCGGCGCTGGTTCCGCCCATGTCCAAGGTAATCATGTCGCTGAGGCCGGCAGCCGTTCCCACGCGCCGCGCCCCCTCCACGCCCCCGGCCGGGCCGGAGAGGAGCAGCCCGACGGGGGAACGAGCCGCCTCCTGGGCGCTGAGCACTCCTCCCGCCGAGCTCATGAGCAGGAGCGGTACGGGCCGCGAGCGCTTCCCCAATCCGGCGCTGAGCCGCTCCAAGTACTTGGCCACCACCGGTCGCAGTGCAGCGGAAAGGACAGTGGTCGATGTGCGTTCGTACTCGCGCACCTCGGGCAGAACCTCAGAGGAGAGAGTGACGGGGACTCCCGGCAGTTCCTCCTCCAGCAGACTGCGCACTGTGCGCTCATGGCCATCGTTCAGGAAGGAGAAGAGAAGCACCACGGCCACCGATTCGACGCTGCCGCGTATCCCTCGGGCCAGGCGGCGAACCCCGTCTTCGTCCACCGGGCGCACGACTCGGCCCCGGTGGTCGAGGCGCTCGGGGACATCCAGGCGCAGGCCGCGGGGGACTACTGGCCTCGGCCGCCGGGCGAACAAGTCGTACAGGGAGGGGCGGTCTTGCCTTCCTATCTCCAGGACGTCGCGGAAGCCTTCGGTAGTGAGAAGAGCCGTTGCTGCCCACGATTCCTCGAGGACAGCGTTCGTGGCCACGGTGGTACCGTGTACCAACCGGCGGAGGACCACCCGTGGACCCAGTTCGTCCTCCAGGGCGTCCACCGCGGCGAGCAATCCCTCTTCCTGCCTAGGTGTGCTGGGGACCTTGAGCGAGCGAGTTGTCCCCGCGTGGCAGTAGACGAGGTCGGTGAACGTGCCCCCTACGTCAACGCCCACCAACGCGCCGGGCTCGCTGTTCACAGCTCGACTAATTCCAGGTCCCTCGCGGTGGACAGGCGCCTCCCCGGGTGCAGCAGGGCCACTTGGCGGACTGTGCCGTAGGCCCGGGAAGTGAACAGGGTCAGACAGCGATCGCCGAACATGTACGATGGGGCGTGAGGCTGATGAGATCTAACCAGCACCTTGATGCCCAGCCTCCCGGCTACTTCCTTGAAGTAGTCGCTTCCCAGAGCCGGCCGCCCGTGGATACCCGGGTCGACCACGAACCCGGGAACTTCCGCCCAATCGCCCCACACGATCTTCCGCCAGTCGGCCGACCCGAGTTCTATCCCCGCTATCTCGGATAGGCTAGATACGTCGGGCAGCGCCCCGTGCAAGCCGAGGACCCCGGACGAATGGTGCACCGCCAGGGGAAGGCCGGCCAGAAACTCCCCCCACACGCGGGACTGGTCCGGGGTCATCTCCTGCCAGAACTCAGCCGGGGAGAACGGAGTCACTGCCCACGCCTCATGATTCCCCATCAGGAGGAACACGCCCTGGGGGTGATCCCGCTTGGCTTCCAGTACAATTCTCAGGTTCCCGTGGGAGTCGGGCCCCCGGTCCACGTAGTCCCCCAGAAAGACGAGCACGTGCTCGTCTGGGGGGTAGTGATGCAGGACCTGCTGCGTGGCCTGCACGTCCCCATGAGTATCCCCCACGAACACCACGGTCCGGTCCGCGGGGAGGGAAACCAGCCTCCCCTCGCGGCTCAGGATCTCCTGGAGTTCGTTCATATGCTTTGCAGGCAACACAATGACATACCCTACCCCGCCGCTGCAGCGACGGCAAGATCAAGTAGCGTGGCAGCTTGTCTGCCACGGCTTAGCAGCTTGTCTGCCACGGCTTAGCAGCTTGTCTGCCACGATTAGCGGTTCATCCCCGTGTCTTCTCGGTCGCCTCAAGCAAGAGGGCATCGTCACTGACCCCACGGCGGTGGAACAGCCGTACAAGATCGGTCACCTGGAGGCTGCTCTTGGCCTCTCCCGCCACCTCCAGGAGGATTTCCCCGGCGTGGAGCATTATCAACCGGGATCCCAGGCACAGGGCCTGGTCCATGCGGTGAGTCACCATCAGCGTGGTCATCCCCCCCTCGCCGACCAGGTCCTGAGTGATCCTGAGCACACGATCGGCGTTGGCCGGGTCCAGCGCGGCCGTGTGTTCGTCGAGAAGGAGTATTTCCGGCCGGGCCATGGTGGCCATGAGCACGGTAAGGGCTTGTCGCTCCCCCCCGGACAGGTGTCCGGAGAGTTCTTGGGCGCGTCTCTCCAGACTCATATCCAACCGGGAGAGCGCGTCCGCCCACAGGTGACGCCTCCTGCGGCCGAGGGCGAAGCGCAATCCGCGACGACCTTTTTTGCAGGCCAGGGCCAGGTTTTCCTCAACGGTGAGGTCGGGGACTGTGCCCTGCAGTGGATCCTGAAACACGCGGCCCACCCACCGTGCTCGGCGGTGGGCCGGGCGCGACGTGACGTCCCGTCCTGCTATCTGCACGCGGCCTTTGTCCGGGTGGCGAACTCCGGCGACGATGTCCAGCAGCGTGGATTTCCCGGCGCCGTTGGAGCCGATCACGGTGATGAACTCCTCTGGGTCCGCCGATAGTGAGACATTGCTAAGCGCGTGCACTCGCTGTCCGGGGAGGGAGAAGCTTTTGCAGATTCCCTCGAGCTTCAGGCTCATGCTTCCTCCCTCTTTAGCTTTCCTCTGACTACTGGAGCGACCAACGCGGCCAGGACGACCAAGGCAGTGAGTAGTTTCAGGTCGGAGGGGGTGAAGCCCAACGCTCCTCCATATCGCAGGGCGACCAAGATGGCCCCGCGGTACAGACACGAACCGAGCAGTGCGGCGCCGGTGGCCCAGGCCACTGACCGAGGGCGGAGGATCATCTCCCCCACGATGACTGCGGCCAGCCCGGCGACGATCGTCCCCACGCCCATGTTCACATCAGCAAAGCCCGAGTATTGCGCAACCAGGGCCCCGGACAGGGCCACCAATCCATTGGACACTGCCAGCCCGAGTACGACCATGTTCTTCGGATCGGCGCCGTAGGCCTGCACGAGCCGCGGGTTCCCCCCGGCGGCTCGCAGAGTGAGCCCCAGTTCAGTGCGGAAGAACAAGTCGAGTAAGAGCTTCGCGGCCACGGCGGCCAGTCCCGCCGCCGCCAGCACTGCCCAGCCCGAGGGGATGGGCAGCCAGTTGGCTGTTGCGCTCACGGCGGAGGGGCGGCCGAGCAACGGCAAGTTCGGCCGCCCCATGATACGCAGGTTGAGAGAGTAGAGCATGATCATTGTGAGGACGCCCGCCAGCAGTCCTTGCACCCGGAACCTGCTGGAGAGGGTCCCTGTGAACGCACAGGCGACGGCTCCGGCTCCGGCGGCGGCGATGCTGGCAGCAAAGGGGCTCCACCCCGACACGATCAGGGACGCGGCCAATGACGCCCCCAGGGGGAAAGTCCCGTCCACCGACAGGTCCGGAAAGCGTAGGACCCGGAAGGAGATGTACACCCCCAGGGCCATGAGGCCGTACAAGAACCCCTGTTCTAGGGCGTGCACGAGCAATGCCACGTGTTTCTCCTACTCCTGTACCACGAACTTACGCCCGTTCAAGAACAAGCCGGTCGCCTGTTCAAACACCGCGTCTGGGAAGCTGAACCCTATTCTCTCAGCGGCGTCCAGATTCAGCCAGAGCTGCGTGCTGGCCTGTCTGCTCACGGGTATGTCGGCGGGGAACGCCCCCCCGAGCACCTGCACAACAACCGCTCCGGTCATCCGACCGTGGTCGTAGTAATCGAAGCCCGTGCACAGCGTGGCTCCTCGCTCCAGGCTCGTCGGATCGGCCATCAGGAAGGGGATGTTGTCCCTCTCAGCGACCTCGACCACTGCCTCCAGGGCGGACACGACGGTGTTGTCGGTGGTCACATAGAGGGCGTCCACCCTCCCCCGCAAGGACTGGGCTGCCATGGGCACGGCAGCGGAGTTCTCCGCAGCAGCTACCAACAAGGTGAGACCCAGCTCGGGGGCAACCTCACGGGCGGCGTCGGTGAGCACAGCCGAGTTCGCCTCCCCGGGGTTGTACACTATTCCCACGCGACGGATGTCAGCGGACAAAGAGGCCAGTAGCTCGAGGTCCGCTCTCACATCAATGAGGTCGGACACGCCGGTTACGTTCGGCTCTCCCAGCAACCCTGCTGCCTCAGGATCGGTGACGGCCGAGAAGATTACTGGAATGTCAGTTCCGCTGAATGTGTGTACGGCCGCCTGCGAGGTTGGGGTGGCGATGGATACGACTAGGTCCACTCCCTCAGCGCGGAAGTTCTGCGCGATAGACAAAGCTACCGAGTAATCGCCTTGGGCGTTCCCCACGAGTACCCGCAGGTTCTCTCCCTCTACGTAGCCGGCATCGTGTAGCTCGTCGATTACTCCCTGCCGTGCGGCATTCAGAGCGGGGTGGTCTACGATCTGGCTGATGCCGATAGTGATCGTCTCCGCCGCCACCGGGGCTGCCAACGCCAACATACATAATGCAAGCACAAGCTGTTTCATTGTCCTCTCCTTTGAGCAAACAAAAAACCGCAAGGGTTGCTTGCGGTCTGCGCGGCGTGCCCTCGTCATACGAGGTCACGCCCTATATGAACCAATACCAGCTGTAGAAGCTCTCTCGGCCGGTCATCACCTCCCCTGTGCTGAGGCGTTTGTCGTTCATAGCGGGCAGTCTAGCGCGCCGCGACCTGCAAGGCAAGTACTGAGAGGGCAGTTCCAGGGAGGGCAAAGCTTGTATCTCGGTTATGCAGAGCAAAACTCACGCTCTGACTCCTTCAGGGGGGACGTAGCAGGCGCGGCAGCGTGCCTCGTAGCTTTCTTGGCCTCCGACCAGCACTTCAGGGCCGCCCGTGGCGGGCTTTCCGTCGACCAGCCTCTGAGTGCGGGTGGCCGGCTGGCCACAGCGGACACAGACGGCGCTCAACTTGAGCACTTCGTCCGCCAGGGCGAGGAGCAAGGGCATGGGCCCGAAGGGCTGGGCGCGGAAGTTCTGGTCCAGTCCAGCCACGATGACCCGTCTCCCTGATCGTACCAGCTCTTCGCAGAGGGAGGGGAACTCGGGCCCGAAGAAGTTGCCCTCATCGAAGCCAATCACGTCGGCCGTGTCCGTCTCCCAGCCGGCAGCTGTGCGCAGATCATGGAGAGAAGCGTTCGCTGGCACGCGGAAGCAGGGCAACGATCGACCGTGGTGGGCCACCACTTCTTCGGCCGAATAGCGGGTATCGAGGGAAGGTTTGAACAATAGCACAGTTTTCCTGGCGATGCGCGCCCGCTCCACGCGGCGCAGGAGCTCCTCGGTCTTGCCCGAGAACATGCACCCGGCGATGACCTCCAGTCTGGCGGGCATGAGACGATGGTATCCTTCCCAGTGATAGGGCACAATGGGAGTTGCGGCCTGCCGGGGAATGGGGTAACGTCGCTTGCGCGATGACGGTATCGGGTGAGGCGCGGCGGCCCAGGGGGAGAAATAGTTACCGTCTGCAGCGGGGGCTGTGGCGGCTGTTCTTATACGCCATTCTGACTGCGGGCGCCGTCATCATGATCCTACCGTTTTTCTGGATGATCAGTACGTCGCTAAAGACGCTGGCGGACGCGATGCGCATTCCCCCAATCTGGATCCCCTCGCCGTTGGTGTACGAGAACTACCCGGGGGCGTGGCACGCGGCGCCGTTCGCCCGGTACTTCTTCAACTCTGCCTTCATCTCCAGCATGACCATGATCGGCGAGGTGATCACGTGCATCTTCGCCGGGTACGCGTTCGCCAAGATGAAGTTCTTCGGCAAGCACGTGCTGTTCATGCTGGTGTTGGCGACGTTCATGATTCCTGGGCACATGCTGCTCGTTCCCAGTTACGTGCTGATTCGCGGGCTGGGATGGTACGATACGTATTGGGCGCTGATCATGCCCTGGGTGACCTCGGCGTTCGGGATCTTCCTCATGCGGCAGTTCTTCCGCACTCTTCCCGACGAACTGTGGGACGCGGCGCGGATGGACGGGTGCCCGCGTCTTCGCTATGTGTTGCAGATAGCTGTGCCCATGGTGAGGCCGGGCATTGCCACGGTGGCGCTGCTGCAGTTCATCAACTCGTGGAACTCGTTCCTGTGGGTGCTGATCATGACTGACAGCCCGGCGATGCGTACTGTCCCGGTGGGGCTCCGCTTCTTTCAGATGGAGATGGGAACGGAGTACCCCATGCTCATGGCGGCGAGCACCATGGCCATTGTTCCTATAATAATCTTGTTCTTCTTTGCGCAGAAGCACTTCGTGCGTGGGTTTGCCAGAACTGGGGTCAAATGAACGTGTGTACATGTACCAAGGGAGGTGAGTGCTGGCGGCAGTTGCGCAAGGGAGCAGGACTGCTTGTCTTGGGAAGTACGTGCTTTACGGAAACGACTCGGAGGTGAGCGATGCGTAAGTTGCTTATGGTGATGTTGGCGGGGCTTCTGGCCCTGGGAGTGGCCGGGTTCGGCCAGGTGGACATTACATTCTGGCATGCCATGGGACGGTTCCACGCCCCGGCGTTGGAGGAACTGGTGCAGGGGTTCATGGACGAGAATCCCGACGTGAATGTTGAGCTGATCTACCAGGGAGGCTACGGCGATCTGTCGACCAAGCTGCTCTCTGCAGTGGCCGCGGGAACCCCGCCGACCCTGTCCCAGCAGTACGAGAACTGGACCACCCAGTGGGTGGATGCCCTGGCCGATCTGGACCAGTACATGGCTGCTGAGGCGGTGGACGATGTCCATCCGCGCTTTGTGCAGGAGTTTGACGGTCGATTCGTCACCGTACCGTTCAACAAGTCGATCATCATTTTCTACTATCGGAAGGATCTGGTCCCCGAGCCCCCGACGACGTGGGAGGAGTTCCTGGACATGGCCAAGGAACTCACTGTGGACCTGAGCGGAGATGGCCAGATCGATCAGTATGGCACCGGCTTGCGTCCGCCGAACCCGGAGATCTTCCTCAGCTTCCTGGAGCAGGTGGGCGGATCCAT
>PWTL01000094.1 GCA_003562845.1 Candidatus Acetothermia bacterium | reverse complement strand
CATCGAGGGCAACGTCCGCACCGGGTGCCGGAGCGATTCTTCAATACCCCAACCCGGGGCGTTCCCGAGCCGGTGAACGGCCAGATATTTTCCAACACCAGTATGCGCTTCCATCGAACAGGAGAGTGTCCCATGGGTCGTGTGCAACCTACTTCAGGCTCCCCCGCGCCGAGCACTTCGTCCGTGCTGTGTCCAAGCAGACCCTCGAGAAGCGATTCGGAACGGGTGAGGTCCTTACACGGTTCACTCCGGCCGATTCTCCTGGCCGCCGTCTTGACGGCCGGCTTGGCGGCAATCTGCCGGGGGCAGGGCCCTGCGGCGGACAGTCCGCCGGCCGCCTTCACCATCCGGGCCGACTGGTTCGACCGCGGGAACGTCCGGGTGAGCACGCCGGGGCAGCGGTATGCCGACAAGTTCGCGTGCATCTGGAACGCGGGCGAGCTGCCGAATCGGGCGGAGTATGACGTCGACTTCCCCGTCTCGGGCGATTACACGATCGCGGCGCTCTTCGCCGCGCGCACGCCCCGGCCGGTCGAAATCTACCTGGACGGCGAGAAGGTCGTCGAGGGCTTCACCGGGGCGACCGGAAGCTGGCAGACCTCGCAGGCGCGCTGGGAAACCCAGGGCACGGTTCACATCGAGAAGGGCCGGCGCACGATCAAGCTGCTCTGTGCGGGACCGATGCCGTTTCGAGAATGCCAGGGCTGTAATGGGAACCGCAGCCGGGCACCCCAACAACTTTCAGGCCGAGGTCGATGTGCGGCCGACCGGCTGGGATAATGAGATCGTTGTGCTTTCAAACGTCCCAGAGCAGCCGGAGCTTGAAACCCTGTTCAAACCGGCGCGCAACATCATTTTGCGCAAACTGGATCTTGATTTCGACGCTCGGAAAATCATGTTCTCCAGTGTCGACGATAACAACCGATGGGCTCTGTTCGAGGTGAACGTTGACGGCAGCGGTCTGCGGCAACTCTCGCCGAAGGACTTGCCTGATGTGGAGTTTTTCGATTCCTGCTATCTGCCCGACGGCCGGATCATAACGGCTTCTACGGCCAGTTACGGCGCGCTGGATTGCGTGGGGGGCTCAAGCGCCATGTCCGATCTGTATGTGCTGGACCCGAAAAAAGAGACCCTTCGACAGCTCACGTTCGACCAGGTGCACCCCCAGCATCCGACTGTAAGAAACGACGGCTCGGTCCTGTATCAGCGCTGGGAATACAGCGATATCCCTCATTACTTTGGCCGGTTTCTCTTTACCATGAACCCGGACGGCACGCACCAGCGGCCGTATCACAGCGCCGGCTCCTTCTTTCCCACCGCTATTATGCACGCGAAGCCGATACCCGGCCATCCGACAAGAACGGTGGCCATATTGGGCGGCCATCACGGGATCAGTGAATCCGGGCGGCTGGCGATCATCGATCCGGCCCTGGCACGCGGCTACCCTTTCCGGTATACGCCGGAATCGTTGGACTGGGCAGACAGCCGGCCGACGCCGATCGATGTCCATCCGGAGGTGCTGCCCGCCGAAAAGACGGGGTTTGTTCAGGAAATTCCCGGGTACGGAAAGGACGTGGTCGGCAATGTGCGGGACACCCTGGTCAACGGTGTCTGGCCGCACTTTGTCTATCCGCACCCCCTTGACGAACACTATTTCCTGGTCTCGATGAAGCCCACGCCGGGCTCGCTCTGGGGCATCTATCTGGTCGACGTGTTCGACAACATGACGCTGATCAAAGAGGTCGAGGGCGCCGCCCTCTTCGAGCCGATCCCCCTTCGTGCCAGGAAGCGGCCGCCGGCCATACCCGACCGTATTGATCCGAACGCCGATACGGCAACCATGCTCATTCAGGACATTTACGAGGGGCAGGGGCTCGCCGGCGTGCCCCGGGGCACGGTGGACCGACTGCGTATCTTCGCCTATCACTTCTCCTACATGCACACCGGCAATTTTGACGCCCTTAGCCGAGGGGTGCAGGGGCCGTGGGACGTGCGGCGCATCTTGGGAACCGTTCCGGTCGAAACGGACGGCTCGGTGCATTTCGAAGTACCTGCCGACACGCCCATCTCGATCCAACCCATCGACGCGGAAGGCCGCGCCCTGCAGTTGATGCGTTCGTGGACGGTCGGCATGCCCGGCGAGGCCGTCTCATGTGTTGGGTGTCATGAGGACATGAACCACGGCCCGACCGCTCAGAAGCCGCTGGGCAAAGCCCTCCTCGGACCGCCGAAACAGATCGAGCCCTGGTACGGCCCGCCCCGCCCGTATGCCTACGAGTTCGAGGTGCAGCCGGTGTTGGATAAACACTGCGTCGGATGCCACCACAATGAAGATCCCGCCGGAGGATTATCCTTTGCGCGAAACGATCTTGATTACGAGGGCCTGGACATCCCTGTTGTGGGGGAAAAGGTGGCCGATACCAGCCGGACGGTTGAACGGAGTTTCGACAACCTCCACCCTTACGCGCGCCGTCCGGGTCCGGAAAGCCAGTTGATGATGCATGAGCCCCTGGAGTTTCACGCTTCGACCAGCCCGTTGATCCAGATGCTCGAAAAGGGCCATCACGGGGTCGAGTTGGACCGGGAAGCCCGCGAGCGGCTGTATACGTGGATCGACTTGAACGTGCCGTTCTACGGCCGGTGGAATCCCCCGAGAGCGCGGGGCCACGACCAGGCCGCGCGCCGGGCGGAACTGGCTCGGCGGTTCACCAGCCAGGACGTGAACCCGGAGGCGGAATACGAGGCGCTCATGAAGGTACATGCCGATGCCGAACCGGTTGTGTTCCAGGAACCCGGCGGAGAGGAACCGCCCGCTGAAGACGAGCTTGACGCGGAAGATTACGTATTCTCCGGCGATGAGGCCCGGCAGCTTCAGGAACAGGCCGGACAACCGAT
>PWTL01000026.1 GCA_003562845.1 Candidatus Acetothermia bacterium | reverse complement strand
CGCCGTTCGCCTGGCGTACGCCTGCGTGCGGGGGGCACTGGACAATGTGGACGCAAACGCACTGTCCATCCGGAATGATGCGTTCCGGCAACAGCTGAAGGAGCGACGGTGCCGCCTGGAGCAGGAAGCCGAGAGCCAGGCTACGACGCTTCTTGCGGATTTGGAGGGCGCTCTAGCGGCCTGGAGGTAAGGACCAACGTGGCAGACGAGCTGCAACGCTACGTACATTCCGCGGTAGCCCTACATACATTCCTGCCGTAGCCCCGCATACATTCAGCGGCAGACGGTGATCGGAGCTCGTCTCCGAAGGGGGGCCGTCCTCCTCAGCACTTGAACAACAGTACTCCCCACCGCATGATGATCAGATGATGGAACGCAGAGAACTCGCAGTAGGTGCAAAGTGGAGGTGCTGGAGGGCAATCCTGGCCTCGCTGCTGGTCTGTGTGCTGGGAGCGGGAGCGGTCGGATTTCCCGTCATAGTGCACGACGACCGCGGGATGGAGATCGAGTTCTCCGCGCCCCCGGAAAGAGTGGTCGTCCTCAGCGCCCTGTACGGGGAGATCTTGGTGGACTTGGGTGCCGCGGAGCTGATCGTGGGCGTAGCCGACTCCCCGGATAACCCCGGCGAACTACGTGACCTGCCTGCGGTGGGCCCCTCGTTCTCCCCATCAGTGGAGAACATAATCGCCCTGCAGCCCGACCTCGTGCTCGGCGCGTGGGGGGACGTGCGCGCAAGGCTAGAGGACGCCGGCTTTCGCGTGCTCACCGCCGGCCAAGAGGGCGGCTTCATCGCTGCCATATCTGATATCTTCGCTACCATTCGCACAGTGGGAACCGCTGTGGGGCGAGGACATTTGGCAAATACTCTCGTCGGCGAGATCGCCACGGAGATCGTCCTAGTGGAGAGTGCCGTTTTGGAACGGGAGAGAGTAGCAGCTGCTTTCTTGTTCATGGGCGCTCCAGATACCCCCCCGTACGCCATCGGCCGCGCAAGCGTAGAGAACGAGCTCCTGCTCCGCGCTGGCGGGGAAAACGTGTTCGCCGACGTGCTGGGCTTCCCCCAGGTTTCCCTGGAGGAGGTACTGGCTCGGGACCCGGAGGTTATTTTCACCGACCCCACCCAGGTGGAAAACGTCATGGAGAGCCGGCAGCTCCGGGAGGTAACGGCGATCCGTGAGGGACGAGTGTATGAAATTGGAGCTGCTGAGACGACGTCCACCCGCGTGGCGCGGGCCCTGCGAGAGCTGGCCCGGTGGCTCCATCCGGAGGCGTTCGAGGAAGATTGAAAGCACGCTTGCTGCTTCTGATTCTGTCGCTCGGTACGGTCCTCACCGTGGTGGGCGCGATAGCGGTAGGGCCCGTCAGGATTCCCATGGGGGAAGTCATGACCGTGCTCATGCGCCCACAAGAGGGTGACCTGCAGAGCACAATCGTCCATCGCATTCGCCTGCCCCGAGTGCTGCTTGGGTACCTGGTGGGCCTTTCACTTTCTCTCTCGGGAGCTGTACTGCAAGGAGTATTTCGCAATCCCCTCGCCTCGCCCTACGTGCTGGGCATCGCCTCCGGCGCCTCGACGGGGGCGGCGGCGACGATCGCGCTGGGCCTCGCGGGCACCATTTCCCTGCCCGTCGGGGCGTTTCTCGGGGGTACGCTGGCGGTGGCGTTGGTTTACGCTGTAGCTCGACCTAAAGGAGGCGTCCCGGACAGGCTAGGGCTGATACTGGCTGGTGTGGCTTTGGGAGCAGCGTTTTCGGCGGTGACCAGCTTCATCCTGTTCGTCACCGCAGGCGACCGGCGGCTGGCGGAGATCCTGTTCTGGACGATGGGGGGGCTGGGTCGCGCCAGCTGGATGAGTATTTGGACACTGTTCCCCGTAGCAGGGATGGCCGGCCTGGGGCTGTGGAGCCTGGCCCGTGATCTTAACGCCCTTTCCCTGGGAGAAGAAGGAGCATTCAGCCTCGGGATACGTCCCGAGCGACTGAAGCTGCTGCTGCTCTCTTTGACCACGGTGCTCACTGCCACTGCGGTGGCTTTCGCCGGCACGATCGGTTTCGTGGGGCTGATCACCCCCCATGCCGTGCGCCTTGTCTTGGGGCCGGACCACCGCCGCCTGCTCCCGGCGTCCGCGTTGGCCGGGGGGATCTTCCTCGTGTGGGCCGACGCGGCCGCGCGCACCGTGATGCGCCCCGCCGAGCTTCCCTTGGGGATCCTGACAGCATTTGTCGGCGCCCCGTTCTTCTTGTACCTCCTGCGACTTCGCCGGGCAGGAGCCGAAAGATGAGGATCACTCTCCAGGGAGTCCGCTTTGCTTACCGGGCCGGCGAGGTACTGTCCGGCGTAGACCTGGGGGTGGAGTCAGGAGAAATCCTCGCCCTGCTCGGGCCCAACGGGAGCGGAAAGACGACCCTCCTCAGACATATTGCGGGAGTGCTCACCCCTTCAGTCGGCGCCGTGTACCTGGACCTCGAGGAGCTGCGAACGTTGCGCCCTCGTGAACTGGCCCAACGGTTGGCAGTCGTGGAGCAAGATCGATCGGTGGAGTTCGACTTCACCGCCGGCGAAGTCGTGGAACTGGGGCGGCTACCTCACGTAGGCCGTTTGGCCAGGCTGGGCGCAGTCGACCGGCAGGCCACATCCCAGGCCATGGAGTTGACCGGTGTCACCGAGTTCGCAGCGCGACCGATTACCCAACTGTCGGGGGGAGAGAGACAACGTGTGTTCCTCGCTATGGCCTTGGCCCAGGAGCCGAATGTGCTCCTGTTGGACGAACCCACAGCCCACCTTGATATCCATCACCAACTGGAGTTTCTGGACCTCGTTCGTCGACGGGCGCAGGAGGGGATCACCGTGGTCATGGCGCTACACGACGTGAACATGGCTGCGGCCTACGCCGATCGCATCGCGGTGATGACAAGAGGTAGCATCCTCGCAGCTGGGCGCCCTGAGGAGGCCCTCAAGCCGCACATTCTGCGGGAGGCGTTCGACGTACGCTGCGTGGTGGGGACGAGCCCCGCTACAGGGGCTCTCTATGTACACTTCCTGCCGTCGCCCCCCGCAAGCCCCCCGCAGGGACGCGTGCTCGTTATCGGCGGCGGCGGGGCGGCTTCCCCGCTCCTTCCTTCGCTGGTCCGTCGTCACTACGTCTGCTTGGGGGTCATCGCCCCCCTGGACAGCGATTATGAAGTCGCCCAGCAGCTGGGTATCCCGGTCATTGTGGAAGCGCCTTTCGCTTCAGTGTCCGAAGGGGCACTGCGCAAGCTGCGCCAGGAGTTACAGCGCGCCCAGCAGGTTATCATAGCTCCCCTGTGGGTCGGACCGGGGAACATGGCCGTGCTCACCGCCGTGAGCGAACACGCCGACCCGGCAAAGGTACTCGTAGTCGACCCCCAAGGGATCGGGGAACGCGACTTCACTGGAGGGCGGGCACAAGCTGTTCTCCAAGCTCTGTTGGACGCGGGAGCGACTCCCGCATCAGCAAACGCTGTCAAGCGCACACAGTCCTCCTCAGCACAACACACACAGTGAACACAAGGGCACAGATCACTTTGTGGGCAGCGAGAATGCTCTCCCTCCGTCCCGCCCCGCAGCTTCTGGACGTGCGATATGTTCTTTGACACGACCGCCCGCATCGTCCAGACTGTGGCAATCAGATCTTAGAGGTGAGTGTATGCGCATGAGAGCAGTAGCATTGATGTTGACTGCCTGTTTGGCCGTTGCCGGCCTAACGGGCTTGGCCGAAGAGCCGGCAGCTGTGGTCAACGGAGAGGAGATCACAAGAGACGAACTCCAAGCTGCAGCAAACTTGAACCAGATCGTTTTTGGAATCTACCAGCAATTCCCAGCGTTCGCCCAGACTCTGCTCGCTACGGAGGAGGGCGAAGCCCTGTTGGAGCGCTACGAACAGGATGTCCTGGACGAGCTAATCGAGCGCAGGCTCCAAAGACAGGCGGCCGGGGAGCGGGGGATCACCCCCAACGAAGACGAGGTCCAAGAGTGGGTAGACCAAACCCTGGAGAACATTAAACAGCAACATCAGCTGACGGACGAAGAGCTGGTCGCTGCATTGGCTCAGCAAGGGACATCTTTGGAGGAGTTCCGCGAGGAGATCGCCGTCGACGTACGCGAGCACCTGGTACGGGAGGCGTTGAAGGAAGAGGTCATCGCCGACGTGAGGGTGTCCCAGGAAGAGGCGTTGGAGTACTACGAGGAGAAACCCGACCAGTTCCGTGACGAGGAAGGAGAGCTGTTGCCGTTCGAGGAAGTGGAAGAGACCATCGCCGAGGAACTTGTGGTCCAAGCCCAGGAACGTGCCTGGCGTGACTGGCTAGTAGAGCTGCGCGCGCAAGCAGATATAACGATCAACCTGTAGTCCGAGCTGTCCTGGGGACAGGCAGCGTCCGCCGAAATGGGCGGCACGTTGAGCTGCCTGTCCCCCTTTTCTTCTCGGCATCCCCAGCAATCAGCAATATAGAGTTGCCTGTCCCCCTTTTATGTGGTATGCTAGTTTATGCTTCGGAAAGGGATATCTAGGCGCCTGTATGAGAGCTGCTGCAGTGTGCCCCGCAAGCGCAATCCCCGTTTTCCTCATTAGCAGCGCGAAGAAACTTGCGTGATCCCGTGCCGCCCATGCGGGGGCAGCACGGGATCTATTGTGCTGGCAGGCAAGGGAGGTTGGCAATATGAGTGCGCTAGCAGGAATCGTTGGGAAGAAAGCACGACCCAAGGAAGTAAGTCGTATGTTGAACGAGATCAGACATCGCGGACCGGACAATTCAGTGATCCGTAATTTGCCGCACGCCACGGTGGGATGCGGAGAGATAAACACTTCTTATCAATCAACATTTGCCTTCAGCGGAGAGATGTCGCCGTTTGCCATGCTCGACGGGGATGTGTTCAACGATCGCCCCTACGAAACTACCAATGTGACGCTTCTACGTAACATGTACGAGAAGGACGGCACAAACTGCTTCTCCAAACTGGACGGAAGCTACGCCTGCGTGATTCTCGACGAAGACGAGACAATCCTCGTCCGCGACCCAGTGGGCGCACGGCCCCTAGTCTACGGGACGAGGGACGGGAACCTGTACTTCGCCTCAGAGGCGAAGGCCCTCTTGCACTACCTGCCTGAGGTAAAGGAGCTGCCCCCAGGACACACCTACTCCACCCGGGACGGGTTGCAGCCATTCAGCTTCGAGCATTCACAGCTCCCCGATTTCGACACCCCCGCTGAAGCGGCCACGGCGCTGCGTGAGGTGATGATCGAGGCAGTGGAGAAGATGATGGCCGACGGGGCGGTGGAAGGGGTGTCCCTGAGCGGAGGGCTGGACAGCTCTCTCATCGCCGCGATCGCTAAGCAGTTCAACAGAAGGCTAAAGGTATTCAGCACCACCATCAAGCGTTATCCAAGCCAGGACCTCGGATACGCCAAGCTCATGGCCAACTACCTC
This sequence comes from Candidatus Acetothermia bacterium, assembly GCA_003562845.1. GTDB lineage: Bacteria > Bipolaricaulota > Bipolaricaulia > Bipolaricaulales > Bipolaricaulaceae > T3SED10-47. The sequence goes on along the minus strand of PWTL01000026.1, from coordinate 5,690 downwards.
GGCCTGGACCACTACATCTACCGGATCACAGACGAGGACATAGCGCGAATTCTGCCCCGCGCGGTCTGGTTCATGGAGTCGTTCGACGAAGACTGCATCTCCGGTTTCGTGGCCAACTACTACGCGGCAAAACTCGCCCGCGAGCACACGAACTGTGTCCTGGTCGGGGAAGGTGCCGACGAACTCTTCGGAGGCTACTTCCGCGAGCTGCAGGCGGTCGACGATCCCGAGGAGAAGGAAGAGGTGGCCCGCAAGCTGCTGGCCATCGCTTACAATACAGCCCTCAGACGCCTGGACCGGGGGTGGATGTCCAACTCCGTGGATTACAGAGCGCCGTTCCTCGACGGGAAAGTCGTTGCCCTCAGCGAACGCATCCCGCTGGCCATGAAAGTCTACGCCCAAGACGGAGAGCAGATAGAGAAGTGGATCCTCCGGGAGGCCTTTCGGGATATGCTCCCGCGAGAGATCGCCAAGCGCCCGAAACTGCGCTTCGCCCGCGGGAGCGGTGTCGACGACCTCATGGACCACATCACCGCCAGCAAGGTTAGCGTCAACGACCTACAGAGAACGCCGAAGAGCAGCCAAGGAGCTGCCTTCACCTCGCCTAAGGAACTGCATTACTATCGTCTGTTCCGCAAGCACTACCCTGCAGGCTACGAGTGCCTTACCGCCCGTTGGGATCCGTTCAAGTAGACTTACAAACCCCACAAGGCCGCGATAAGGAGGGGCGTCACCACCGTCAACACGAGGTTGAGTGGCGCCCCTACTCTTGTGAAATCCAGGAACTTGTAGCCGCCGGGGCCGTAGACCATGGTGTTTGTCTGGTAGCCGATGGGGGTCATGAAGCTGGTCGATGCGGCGAACATGATGGCCAGCACGAACGCCCGGGGATCCAACCCCAACCCCTGAGCGGTAGCGATACCCACAGGAACGAGAACCACCACCGACGCACTGTTAGACAGTACGGAGGTGAGAACAGTGGTCACCAGATAAAACAGCATCAGCAAAGCCACAGGCGGCATGAACTCCGCCGCTCCGCCCACCAGCTCCCCGAGCATCCGCGCCCCACCTGTCTTCTCCAGCGCCACCCCCAGTGGGATCAGGCCTGCCAGAAGGAAGACCACGTCCCAGCGAATGGAGGCGTGCAGTTCGTGCGGCTTGAGGCAGCCGGTGAGAACCATCAGTACACATCCGACCATGGCCGTAGCCAGAATGGGGACGCCCAGCGCGGCGAACAGCACCACCCCGGCCAGGATGGCTAACGTCGCCGGGATCTTCTCCTTGCGATGTAGTTCCTGAGGCGTTCCCTCAGCGACGATGAACGTGGGGTCCCGCTGGAACACAGCCAGAGCATAGCGCTCCCCTTGCAGAAGGAGAGTGTCCCCGAAACTGAGGCGCACATTGGCCATCCGCTGGCGCACGATCTCCCCGTGCTTGTTCATGGCGACCACCGTGCACCCATACCGGTTGCGGAAGTCCGTGCTCACGAGCGTCCCCCCGATGAGCTCAGAGTTGGGCCCAATGACTACTTCGAGCAGGCCCGCCTCGTCGGACTTGAGATCATGGTCGGCCAGGCGCGCCTCGGGCTCGATGTTCAGTCCCCGGGCTACATCCCTGATCTGCAACAGGCGTTCCCGGTCGGCCTGGACCAGCAGAATGTCCCCTACGCGCAGCGCGTGCGCCGCCAAGGGCAGATGCAGGGGCCTGCCCTCCCTGATGATCCCCACCACCTGAATGCCCAGCTTACGTCGTAGATCACACTGGGCCAGCGTGCAGCCCACATGGGGAAATCCCTCCTCCACGACTACTTCGGAGATGAACTCCCGCATGCGGTATTGTTCGGCCACGTCGCCCTCGGTACGCCGCTCGGGGAGTAGATGCCTGCTCACCAACAGCAGGTACGCAGACCCCACAGCGAATACCACCAGGCCAATAGTGGAAAACTCGAACATGCCGAAGCCCCCCACCCCTGCACCGTGGGCCAGGGAAGAGGCGAGGATGTTCGTGGACGTACCGATTAGAGTGACCACTCCCGCCAGCTGGGCGCTGTAGGACAGGGGGATGAGGAGCTTGGATGGCGGTCGGCCGTGCTCACGTGCTAGGCGGATCACCACCGGGATAAGAATGGCCACTACGGGCGTGTTGTTGATGAACGCCGCGACGGGCCCCGCCAGAAGGATGACCGCGAGGAGTTGACGGACCTCGCTTGCCCCCGCCAAGCGCAACACCCAGTGGGCGAGCACGGTGACCAAACCAGTGCGGTACACGGCGCCCGAGAGGACGAACATAGCGAGCACGGTGATGGTGGCGGGATTGCTGAACCCGGAAATGGCGTCCTCCGGGGCGAGACCGAGAACTGGGCCCAGCACAAGGAGCAGGGCAATCAACCCAAACGCAACGAAGTCAATGGGAAAGAGATCGAGGGCGAATACCACCAGCGCCGTCACGAGGATGGCCAACACCAGTACGATCTCCAGCGTCATGTCTCACCCCCCGGAGTCATCGTTGACAGTGATTATACCTGTGTTCCGCGCATAGTTTCCCACCGCCGGATCCCACAGCCACAACCGCCCCTTGTGTCTGCGCCTGATACAGGCTAGGATCCGTTCCGCTTTGCCAGGAGGAAGACTATGTCCGAGCTGTCAATCCGGCCGTTCGAGGACTGTGAACACCAATACGCCGCCTTGGCCCAGGTGGAGTCGGAGCTGTTCCCCGACCACCCGGTCACGGCGGACACCTTGCGCTACGACGATCACGCCTTGGACACCACCAAGTTCGTCCTCCAACGCCATATGGCGTGTCTGCCGCAAGGAGACGTAGTAGGCCACGCTGTGTACCACCACATGGAGTCGTTGTTTCACCCCCAACGCTTCTGGCTGTGGATTGCCGTACGGCCCGCCTGGCAACGCAGGGGGATCGGCACAGCGTTGTACAATACCGCGCTGAAGGACCTGCAGAAGCACAGCGCCCGCTGGCTGCACACCTCGGCCCGAGAGACCATGCCCCACGCAGTACACTACCTGCAGCAGCGCGGGTTCAGAGAGACCATGCGTTCGTGGGAGTCACACCTGGACGTACAAGGATTCGATCCGCGCCCGTTCCAGGCCTCCAAAGGGCGCATGCAAAACGAGGGCGTGGTGTTCACCACCCAAGCCCAAGAGAAGACCTGTCGCAGCACCTGGCTCCAGGAGCTATATGAGCTTCACACTACTCTGCTCGGCGACGTCCCGTTCACCGCCCCCTACACCCCTCCGTCACTGGACACGTTCGCCCAGCACAATGTGTACAACCCCGAGGCCCTCCCCGACGCCTACTTCATCGCCAAACACAACGACCGTTATATCGGGGAAAGCGTCCTGTTCCGCTCGCAGGCCCAACCGGAGAGCCTGTACCAAGGGCTGACAGCAGTGCGTCGGGAATACCGCGGCCGCGGCATCGCCGTGGCCCTCAAGCTCGCCACCATCGACTACGCCCAGTGCCACGGCTACAAGCTGATCAAAACCTGGAATGCCACCGTGAACACGGCAATGCTGTCCATCAACGACAAGCTGGGGTTCGTGCGCCAGCCGGCGTGGATCGAATTGAGGCTGGAGCTACCCGAGGAGCAATGACGAATCTTCCGGTGCTGCGGCTCTCAGGTGGGGCCGGGGACAAAGGATACGTCCACGGTCGCCGCGCCGCGGCGCTGATCAAGCACAACTGGTCAGTGTATGCACGCCGCTTCCGCAGCGAGGGGGGGTTGTCTGAGCGTGCCGTCCTGCACCAGGCTGAGGTGTGGCGCGAGCGAATACGGAAGTCGGCCCCCGACTACGCGAGGGCAATGGCTGCCATCGCCGCCGGGTCCAGCGTACCAGAACTCGCCGTAGTCGCCCTAAACGTACGCTACGAGATCCTGTACAGCGCCTTCGCACAGCAAGGGCTGGCCCTAGAGGAGTGTACTGCTGCCGCCCTCCTGCCCAGCCGCGTATGGTCCGGGAGAACTCTCGTCGCCCAGAACTGGGACTGGATACCCGATGTGGCTCTCCTCTGGCTCCAGGAGAACCACTGCACGCAGGAGACGCTGGCGATCACCGAGGCGGGGGTAGTCGGGGCGAAGATTGGCATCAACTCCGCAGGCCTGGCTATGGCGGTTAACGGGTTAGTTTCACACCTCGACCGCTGGGACGGTCCCGGCATTCCCTTCCACGTTCGCTGCCACCGTGTGCTCGGCGCCGGTTCCCTGGAAGCTGCTGCCAAGGTGGCAGAGGAGGGAGCCTCCCCATGTTCGACCAGCTTCCTCCTGGCCGACTCGCAGGGGGCCGTCGCCGTAGAGCTAGCACCCGCCGGGACGGTGCGTGTTCACCCTGAGGGTGGACTCCTCGTGCATTCCAACCACTTCCTGGCCGCCGACAAACTGGGGGTACACCAACCTCTTGGCGAGGAGCGTCGCTCCACATATCACCGGGGACGAAGGATGCGCACCATGCTTTCCGCCGGCAGCGTCTGGGCCGAGACATCTCTGCGTAACGCGTTGCGGGATCACGATGGCTATCCTGACTCTGTCTGTCGTCACCCCACTCCAGAGGTAGCCCCCGAGGGGCGGTATGCGACGGCGTTGGCGGTGATCCTGGACCCTGGGGCAGGCCGCCTTTCCTACGTGCGAGGCCTCCCCTGTCGCGGGCACTTCAACTCACTGCATCTCCCGCACCGATAGCTTGCACCCCATGGGCGGCGCGGCGTAAGGTCGGGAGTTCACACTGAGGGGAGCGGGCCTCCCCCGAGGGCATACAGGGAGGGTATATGGAAAGCATCGGCATTGAGCGATACCTGGAACACGTAGACGAACAGGTCATAGCAGACATCGTGCGGGCCGCGCGCCCACTGTACGGGGTCAGATTGCTGCACGTGAACTCCACCTTCCACGGGGGTGGGGTAGCGATGATGCTCAACTCGTTGGTCCCGTTGATGAACGACGTGGGCATCAATGCTGACTGGAACCTCTTGTACGGTGATCCTTCCCTGTTTCAGGTGACCAAGAAACTCCACAACGCCCTGCAGGGAGAGACACTCGAGCTGACGGAGAAGGAAATTGAGGGCTACCTGTACGTCAACGAGACCTTTGCCCGGTACAGTCCCATCTCCCAACACGACGTGGTGATCGTTCACGACCCCCAGCCACTGCCGATGATCCGCTACCGACAGAAGGAAAACCCGTGGGTGTGGCGCTGCCACATAGACATCTCCACTCCTTGCGAAAGCGTGTGGGGGATCTTGAAGCCTTTAATGCTCCGCTATGACACGGCGGTCGTCTCCACCGAGTCGTTCCGCAAACCGGACCTCCCCCTCCAGACGTTCATTGTTCCTCCGGCCATCGACCCTCTCACCGCCATCAGCCGGGAGATAGGTGATAAGGAGGCTCGCGCCAAACTCGCCGAACATGGCATCTCCTTGGATAAACCGCTCCTCGTCCAAGTCTCCAGGTTCGACAAGTGGAAGGATCCGCTGGGCGTGATCAGCGTGTTTCAACGGGTTCGCAAAGAGGTGGACTGCCAACTGGTGATGATCGGCAACATGGCCCCCGATGACCCTGAAGGACCGCAGATCTACGAGGACATCGTCGCCCGCAGTCAGGATCTTCCCGACCTGCACTTCATCACCCAGACCGACGCCCTGTTGGTTAACGCCCTCCAACGCTGTGCTTCGGTTGCCCT
>PWTL01000031.1 GCA_003562845.1 Candidatus Acetothermia bacterium | reverse complement strand
GTGCCACCGGTTCTGCGGATCGCCCCACACGTAGATGCCGGGTCTGTCGATGTCCGGCATCCCCGGCAGGCGGGCGGGCTCGGGTTCTGGTTCGCCCGGCGTTCCCACCTGTACGGTCCGCGTAGGGCTAGCGGTGGCCCCTTGGTTGTCAGTCACGGTTAGCAGCACGGTGTAGCTCCCCTCGGAGCTGTACCGCTTCTGTACTGTGCGGCCAGTTCCGGTCGCCCCGTCGCCGAAGTCCCAGTTGTAGCTTGTGATGTGGCCGTCCGGGTCGTGGGAGGCCGAGGCGTCGAACGTGACCCACTGGTTCACCTCGGGGCTCGTCGGGGAGAATGTGAAGCTCGCCACCGGTAGCTCGTTCGCAGTCGGGGCGGTTATGCTCACCGAGCGGCGGTTGTTCGTCTCGTCGGACTCCTGGACCTGGTTGTACGGGTCGACGATCGCCGTGAACGTCTCCGGCGAGCGGGAAAGCGGCATGGACAGGGTCACCGTGTTCTGCGAGCCGGCGGACAATCTGGGGATGGATGCTTGCCGCGAGTCGGTCGCCCCCTCCAGGCGGACGAAGAACGAGCCGGCGGCCACGTCTCCGATATTGCGCACGACGATCTGGAAGGTGACGTTGTCCCCGACATGGGGCGCTGACGGGCTGTGCTGCAGGCTCTCCACCGTCAAGTCGGGCAAGGACGGCGTGCGGATGGTGGCCTGGGTGGTCGCTGTGGCCGTGCGGCCGTCGCCGGCGCGCACGGTGAGACGCACTGTGTACGTCCCCGCCGATGAGTAGCTGTGCTGCACGGTGGGGCCGTAGCGGATCGTGCCGTCCCCGAGCTCCCAGCGGTACTCGACGATCGGCCCCTGCGATCCACGCCCGTCGAAGGAGATCGTCTGGCCGGGCGTACCGCTATAGGGTCCGCCGTGGGCGGCGCTGAGAGGTGCGGGCGCGCTGTCGCGCACGGTGAACTGGCACTCGGCGACCGTCGCCGGTGCTTGCCCCCAAGACGCCGCGGTGGAACTCTCCCACACCTCCAGGCGGAGCGTCCGCGTCCCGGTGGGCGTTCCGGCCTGGCCGGAGATGGTCACGGTCTGTCCGCCGCTGACGTTCTGCTCGCGGACCAGGTTCCTCTCGCCGGTGGGAAGGATGTTGTACAGGCGCACGAAGGCCTGACTCGTCCCCTCCACGCGGAAGGAGACGTCCAACCGCTCGCCGAGCTCGTACACGGCAGAGCTCCCGCAGTCGCGGTCCGTCCACACGCTCGCCGTGAGCGGGTCGGGCGGGCGGGAGATGGTGGCCTGGGTCGTCGCGGTAGCCGTGCGGCCGTCGGTGGCGCGCACGGTGAGGCGCACGGTGTACGTCCCCGCTGAGGAGTAGCTGTGCTGCACGGTGGAGCCGTAGCGGATGGTCCCGTCGCCGAGTTCCCAGCGGTACTCTGTGATCGGCCCCTGCGAGCCGCGGCCGTCGAAGGTGATTGTCTGCCCGGGCGTGCCACTGTACGGGCCACCGGGGTCTGAGGTCAGCGTCGCCAGCGCGGCGCGCACGGTCACCGAGCGGGTGTTGTTGGTCTCGTCGCTTTCTGTCACCTCGTTGTACACGTCCGCGGTCGCGGTGAACGTCTCCGGGGTTGTGGTGAGCGGCAGGCTGAAGGTGAGCGTGCGACTGGCCCCGGCCGAGAGCGAGCCCACGCGGATCTCGTCCTGCGGGCCGGCCCCTTGCAGACGCACGTAGAACGACCCCGCCGCGGCCGCGCCGACATTGCGCACGGTGACCTGGAAGCTGACTGTGCTCCCCACGCTTGGCGAGGAGGGGCTGTAATCGATGGAGTCGATCACGAGGTCAGGCAGGTTCACCGCCGCGGGCTGGGCCTCGAGGCGCCCCTGACCGAATGTGTTCTGGTCGCCCATCGATACCGTCATCCCCAAGATCTTCGACCGTAGGGCGCTGCCGGTTGTGCCTGGGTCCTCTCCTCGGAGGAGCGCGGCCACCCCGGCCACGTGCGGCGCGGCCGCCGAGGTCCCGGGGAAGGGGTTATAGTAGCTGACGCCGGTGGTCACGTTGTCCGGGCCCACGAGGTCCGGCTTCGGCCGTCCGTCCGTCGTCGGCCCGCGGGAGGAGTAGTCCTGCGTCGGGCCGCTCGTGTAGCGGCTCCAGTCAACTGCCCCGACTGTCAGTGCCTCAGCCAGGTTCCCCGGCGCGGGGATCGAGGACCGGGACACATAGGGCGACAGGTTCTGGTAGATAGAGAAGATCTTGAACGGGCGCACCGAGCCGCTCTCCCGGTTCACCCGCACGCGGTACGTCCCGCTCTGCGGGGCGGTGATGGAGATGCGCTCGGTGGGCTGCTCTGTTCCCCCTTGGGTCTTGGTGGACGAGCCCACCAGGTTACCTGCCGGCCCGTAGAGATAGAGGTCGTAGTCGTCCCCTGTCGCCGGCCAGGCGTTCCAGGTCATGTACAGCGTGATTGGGTCGCCGGAGCGGGCGTAGAACGTCACGTCTGTATCGTGCCAGCCGTCACTGTCCCTGTCGGTGAACGTGGCGCTGTAGTGGGTGCGGGCGTCGTTGCCGGCGGCCTGTACCCACAGGATGTCCTCCTGGATCGCCCGCCGGGCGATGTCGGCGATCGTTCCGCTTCCGTCGTAGTAGTTGGTGTTGTACCAGCCTAAGGAGTGGTTGATGACGTGTACGCCCTGGGAGATGGCGTAGGAGATAGCGTTATCGAGATCGACCTCGTTACCGATCTTGATGAGATAAACTTCGGCCTCGGGCGCTACGTCGTACACGATCTCCGCCACAGCGGTGCCGTGGGAGAAGTCCGTCTCCATGCCCCGCCCCGTGAAATCGCGGGTGATGACCCCGTAGGGAAGATCCCCCCGCGCCTGCGAGGTGGACAGCCCGCGGAAGCCGAGGTCGATGATCGCGATCTTCGTCCCTCCGCCCCGCTCGCCAGC
>PWTL01000081.1 GCA_003562845.1 Candidatus Acetothermia bacterium | reverse complement strand
GGAAACTCCTTCAGCGGGCCCCACAGGGTGCGGCCAGTCTCCCACGTCTTTCCCGCCACCCCTTCTCCCAACCGCCTGGGAGAGCCTAGGTGCCCCGCCCCGGCCGAATTGGCCACTGGCACCAGCCGATCGCCCTGCACAAGACCCACGTTGCACTCCGACATCCCCAGCACGTCAGACGCCGTGCGCACCACAGCTTCACACAACTCCTCCACCGTGGTACAGCGCTGCATGTGAGCAACCGCATCGTGCAGTCCCTGCAGCTTGTCCGACAGGCTACGCACAGCGTCCACCCGCTCCAGGACCGCCAGCGCCACAGCCGTATGAGAGGCGAAGATCTCCAGGAGATTGCGGTCCTCGGAGGGGATGCCATTTTCCGCCCGGCTCTGGATGTCGAGCACGCCGCCCACAAGGTCGCTCACCCAGAAGGGAACAGCAAGTTCGCTCTTCGTCCCGGCGACCCCGGCCACGTAACGCACGTCGGCCGACACGTCTCCCGCGTACACTGGCTGTCCTGCGTTCCAAGCGGCCACGGTCAGTCCCGGACCGTCCAAGGGGAGTTCCCGGACAGCGGCAGGTTCGAAGGGGCGTAACATAGCGACCCTCAGCCATCCCGACTCTGCCTCCAGAATCGCGCATCTGTCGTAGCCGAAGATGTGCTGCGTGGCATCGAGCAACCGTGTATACAGCTCCTCTCTGTTCACAGCCAGCTTCATGTCACGCGTCGCCCGCTCCACCGCCACGAGCTTCGCCTGCAGCGAAGCAAGCCCTGTGTGCAGTGCAGCGTTGGTTATCGCAGCGGCCGCCAGGCTGCCGAATGCCGAGACCAAAAGCACATCGTCTTCAGAGAACGCCCGGGGAGACAGGCTTTGAAGCGACAGCACTCCGATCGTCTTGTCCTTCTCCACCAGGGGCACCCCCAGCCAGGACCGGGTGCGTTCACCTATCTGGCGGACCCCGGCCGGAACCCCGTCCGCTGCAGTGTCCGCGATCAGAACGGGCTGGCCGCTTGCCGCGATCCGGGCGGTCAAGCTCCGCGAGGAGTCGGCAGTGACGACGTGTTTTCCCAGCGACACTCCGTGCTCCATCACCAGTTCCAGCCGGAGTTGCTTCTGCCGTGAATCGTACAAGGCCACGAAAAAAGAGTCGCACTGGATGAGGGCCGTCGCTTGCTCGTATATTCTCATAAGCAGCTCGTCCAGCTCCAGCGTAGCGGTCAGCGCAGAGGCTGCATCCAAAAGGGCCTTAAGCTCGCTATTTCGCCGCTCAAGAAGCTTCTTCGCTTCCTGCCGCTCAGTCATGTCCCGATTCACCGACAGCGTCACGGGACGGCCTTTGTACTCCAGCACCGCAACCGCACAGTCGGTCGTGTACAATGTCCCGTCCTTGCGGCGTTTGACTTCCTGGAAGCGCGCCGTCTTCCCGCTGTGCATTAGCTCTATGGCCTGCTCGTAGCTGGCGGCGGACTCCTGGTACGCCAGGTCGCGCATGATGTTCATCCCCAGGAGCTCCTCCCGGGAGTACCCCGACTGCTCGCAGGCCGCTGCGTTGACCTCCAGAATCATCCCCTCGAACTCCGCCACGTACACTGCGTCGGCCAAGCGCTCAAACAGCATGTGGAACACGGCTTCCAGCTCCACCATCCGTTCCCGTTCCGACGCTGCAGCCACAGCCGCGGCGATCTCGTCTTTCACGGGCTCAAGTATCCGGAAGTCCTTCTCGCAAAAGGCATCCGGGTCCTCAGTGTTGTCCAGGTTCAGATAGGCGACCACCTCTCCCTCGTACCGAATGGGCAGCGTGAGGAAAACGCGTAGCCGCGCGAGAGACTCGAGGACGGCGCCCAGCTCGTCGGGGAAGTGAGTGCGCCGCTGTTGGTACGGTTCGCGGATGATAGCCGGTCGATCTCCGTACACTGCCCGCTGCAGCGTCCGCTCACCAGGGATGGAGAGGGACCGCAGTGCGTCCTTGTCCCACCCCACTGCGGCCCGGAACTCGTAGCAGCCAGTGTGCCGGTTGAGGAGCAGGAAGGAGCCCCGCTGTGCCCCCGGAACCACTGACACAGCGTGCTGCAAAACCACCTGAGCCAAGGAGTCGATATCTCGACTGCGATTCAGCGCTCGCAGGAATTCGATCAGCTGCTCCGCGTGGTGTCGCCGGTCTCTCAACAAGCCCCTCCCACATCAGTTCGCGCTCGCGCCCTGCCCGTTCCCATTCAGTCACAGTGTAGTCAGTAAGCGCTGGCAACACCAATACTCCGCCGTGTGGATGGCTGTCCTTGCCACGTGCGGGGGGACCATTGGCCTCCACTAGCCACGCGACCCGCGACGAACCACCCACGTCCACTGCCCGACCATGCTCGCTCCCCAAGAGCCTACATCTTCCCGCGCCTGAGTGTCCTGTTCCCAGAGTGCAATACGCAGTTTGCGCACCCCCCCGCGCGCCAGTTCCTCGGCCATGCCCTGGATCAGCGATACGCTGTTACGGTGCTTCTTGGGTTGACACAACCGTAGCTGGGCCCAAGCTTGGTAGCTGTTGTACTCTACCAAGCCGAGTGCTCCCCGCTCGTCCGTCACAACCGCCTCCCGCAGCCCCAGCAGCGACACCGCCGCGGCGCCGTAAGTACCGTCAACAGTCACTGCCCGGGCAAGGTCACCTTCCTCCAGCGCCGCGCGCACCATTGCCCTTCGATCCTTGCGTCGCAGCCACCTCGGGGCACCCTCGGCATGTGCAGACGCAGGCAAGGGGAGCGGGAGTTCATAGTCCTGAACCTGTCCTAGTTCCACGAACCCCAGCTGCGTAAGGGCTCTCCTGCCCCATCCGTCTTGGGCCGGCAACGCGCGAAGATACTCCGTACCGCTCCGGTCATGCTCAGCGAGCACCTTCTCCAGAAACGCCTTGCCCAGTCCTGTTCCACGAAGATCTCCACGAAGCACAAGGCCCGTCAACCGGGGGAGCTGCTCCCCCAGTTGCCCCATCACGACCGCCAATCGTTCATCTTCATAACCGACCCAGAACTCGGCTGCACTCCCGAGCCAACGGAGCATACGCAGTGGCGATCGCCGAAAGCTCAGCAAGAACCTCACCACTCTGCGCACGCCCGACAAGTGCAAAGCGTCGGCGGCCCACTCCGCCGGAAAACACTCCTGCCACAAGGCGAGCGCTTGGTCCGCGTCAGCACTGCGTCCTCTTCTCACCTGTAGTTGGTGCACAGTTCCATTGTAAGAGTCAGGTGGAAGCGCGTCCGCCCCCGAGCGAGTATGCTTGGGGTAGCCGGGCCCGAACGGGCTCTGAGGAGGGATACAGACATGGAGCAAGAAGTACGCCAAGCATTGGATACGGTTCGCACAGCCCTGCAGGCCGACGGGGGAGATGTGGAACTGGTGGAGATAACCGAGGACAACGTAGTCCGCGTGAGGCTGACCGGGGCATGCCATTCCTGTCCCATGGCCACGATCACCCTGCAAGAAACGGTAGCTCGTTACCTCAAAGAGCAGGTGCCCCAAGTAGCCGACGTGGAGGCCGTCTGAACCGCGCGACCGACGGTCCGGCCCTCCTGCCAAGGGTGCATGAGCATGCCTGCCCCAGGCCATCAACCGGCCTCTGGCAAGCCTGGCCGGTCGGCTGCGCGGTCAGCGCGCGACCCGCTTCAATCTCTCTACCACCACTGCGCGGGCCCAGTCCGCGCCCCCGCTATCCCGGGTGCGTCCCCACTGGTTCCAGGAAACCAACCTAGTTCGCCCCATCGTGCCACACGATGCAACAAGCGGCGTACGTCCCGTCCGGCGCGTAGTTCCACCGTTCGAGCACCTAGTTGCATGTGCAGACCATGCGGGCATAGCTCGCAGTGCCACCTACCGCACGGTCCTGACCGGCTTCGTCAGGGGATCAGTCGTCAGCCCAAGCCGGAAGCCCGCGCATGAACAGGTCCGCCCGTCGCAACGCGCGCTCGTGGTCGACCCCCTGCCACCCGGCCATCCAACGGGCAATGCCCTCTCGGACCTCCTCGCGCGGCCTGAGGCTGCCCTGCTCGTCCGTGCAGTACTTGCAGTAGTCCTCCGACGGCCCTTGAACCTCCGCTGAGCCCAGCGGCAAGGTGCACGCGTGGCAGTAACGTCCCATGTTCCCTCCTTGTGCGGGATGCCCGCGTTTACGGCCCCGCATCTTACATCCCCCAGCACCGCTGCGCACAATGCGCACAGACGTCGGCCCAACCTGTACAATGGGCTCCAGTTTGTTACCCAACTTGAGGAAGGGGCGATCATGCATGGCCGAGGAAAGGACCCAGGCTGAAGCGAAGAAGGCCGATGGTACGGGAGACGGCAAGGAGAAGAGGCGCAAACTACTGAGGGTGGAGCCAGTGGAGACGGCGCACCAGCTCGTACTGAAGGACAGAACCCTCTCCTACAAGGCACGGGCCGGCGTCATTCCCCTCACGGACGAGTTCGGCGAGACGGAAGCCGAAGTCTACTTCACCGCATACGAGCTCGACGGGGTCGAAGATCGCTCAACGAGGCCCCTGACCTTCGCCTTCAATGGCGGACCTGGCTCTTCTTCAGTGTGGCTGCATATGGGGGCGCTAGGCCCCAAGCGCGTGGTGATGGAGAAAGAGGGTTGGATGCCCGCCCCTCCGTACCACTACGAGGACAATGCCTATACGTGGCTCGACCAGAGCGACCTTGTGTTCGTCGACCCCGTGGGGACGGGCTTCAGTCGCGCGGCCAAGGAGGAGCTGGACAAGAAGTTCTGGAGTGTAGATGGGGACATCGAGTCCGTCGGGGAGTTCATCCGCTTGTACCTTACGCGGTACAGGAGGTGGAACTCGCCTTTGTTCCTCGCCGGCGAGAGTTACGGCACCACGCGTGCCGCCGGTCTCGCCGGGCACCTCGTCGACCGGGGGATTACCTTCACCGGGATCGCGCTCATCTCCACGGCACTCGACATCAGCGCGCTGCGTTTCATGCCCGCCCATGACCTTCCGTTCCAGCTGTTTGTCCCTACCTACTGCGCTACAGCCTGGTATCACGACCGGCTCCCCCACGATCTGCAACAGCGACAGCTCTCCGATCTCATGGCCGAGGTGGAGAGGTGGGCGGAGGGAGAGCTGACTCTGGCCTTGATGAAGGGAGATCGGCTGGACGACTCCGAGCGGCGGGCCGTCGGGGAGAAGCTCGCCCGGTACACCGGACTGGACCTAGCCTACGTTCTGGGGACCAACCTTCGCGTTCTGATCCATCGCTTCTGCAAGGAACTCCTGCGCGCAGAGCGCCGGAGTGTGGGCCGTCTTGATTCGCGGTTCAAGGGGATAGAGGCGCTGGCAGTCACCGAGTACCCGGAGTTCGATCCGGCGGCTCTGTCCACCGCGCCACCCTATACCTCAGCGTTCAATCACTATGTGCGTTCGGAGCTAGGGGTAGACACAGATCTGAACTACGAGGTGCTCAGCATGGACGTCAACCAGAAGTGGGAATGGGAGAAGGGCGCTATGCCGGCCACTGGCGAGAAACTGCGTGGGGCGCTGGCCAAGAACCCCCACACCAAGGTGCTCGTGGCCCAGGGTTACTACGATCTGGCGACGCCCCACCTCGCCACGAAGTACATGCTGAGCCACATGAATGTGGATGCTGAACTGCGTCGGAACATCGAGATCAAGCACTACGAGGCGGGGCACATGTTCTACCTCGACCTCTCCTGCTTGGCGGCGTTCAAGGAGGATGTCGACCGCTTCATCCGTGCAGCGGTGTAGCTGATCCACTCTTGCGGAGCAGCTGCAAAGAGAGGCAAACGTAACAGACATCCTTCCCCAGTTGCCAACCACGCGCTAGGCTGAGGGCCGCAGGCGTCAGGAATCGTGGCCCAGCCCGCTACGAGGTAGGAGACAATGCCCACCCAGCGAGAGCGTAGGCTGTGCCAGAGCCGGATCATGTAGAGACGTGTGGCTGACTTAGCAGTGGCGTTTGCCCGGCACATAGGCGTGGACGTGGACATTGACAAACGCCGGATGCGGTCATATACTCCTTTGCTGAATAATCAGCATACACTGATAGAGGAGGAGGGCACATGGCCGCCCCGGACAAAGAGGTTGGCGCACAACGTGCCTGCTGCACGGTGGAAGCGCTTGTCAGCGTGGACGAACGGGGACAGCTGGTCCTCCCCAAGAGCATCCGCAACAGGGCGAATCTGCGAGGCGGAGACAAACTGGCCCTCAGCACAATAGAGAGGGAAGGCGCCGTGTGCTGCATCGTGTTGACCAAGGCCGCAGACCTGGCCCCGGCCGTACGCGCCTCCCTGGGGCCGCTGGCCGACTACCTCGGCTCGGACAACGCACCCCGGAAGGAGATGGGAAAATGAGCGAACACGATAACATTCGTGGGCTGGTACGCAAGAAGTACGGCCAACGGGCCCAAGCTGGGACATGTGGTTGCGGACAGGCGGCTTGCTGCAACGACAAGCCGCAACTGAGTCAGGCGCTGGGCTACACAGAGGAGCAACTTACGTCGCTTCCCCAAGGAGCCGATCTCGGCCTTGGCTGCGGGAACCCCACTGCTCTGGCCTCTCTCCAAGGAGGAGAAATAGTGCTGGATCTGGGCTCCGGTGCCGGAATAGATTGCTTCCTCGCAGCGCAGGCCGTGGGCGATCAGGGAAGGGTCATCGGGGTGGACATGACCCCCGAGATGATCGAACGAGCTCGCGAGAATGCTCGTTCCCACAAGGCGGAAAACGTCGAGTTCCGCCTGGGCGAGATCGAGAATCTTCCCGTGGCCGACGCTTCCGTCGATGTCGTCCTCTCCAACTGCGTGATCAACCTCTCCCCGGATAAGCCGCGCGTGTTCAGTGAGGCCCACCGCATCCTGCGGCCCGGAGGGCAGATGGTCGTCTCGGACATAGTGCTCCTGCGCGACCTGCCGCAGGAGATACGAAGCTCTGTCGAGGCCTACGTCGGATGCCTCGCCGGCGCTTGGAAGAAGGAGGACTACCTCGCCGCGATTCGCACGGCCGGCTTCCGCGAGCTCCGTGTTCTCAAGGAAGAGCCAGCTGACGCCGCTCTTCCGGAGGTCGCGGGGATGTCAAGCGGTAACGGGCCTCTGGCCGTCAGTCTGACCTTGCAGGCCACAAAGCCCTCCCTCGGCTAGACGCGCGGCACCGTTCATGGAAATCGGCCCCGCGTGCTTGGCCGAGCCTGTGTTGCCCGGGGGATGGTCCGACCCGGAAGGAAGCGCGCTGCTCGTAACCCAAGCCTTCCCGTTCGCCTGGATGGGCGGAAACCAGGCTGTGCGCCAGTTGCGCAAGGCCTGCCAGGCGAAGGGCGCACACGTGTGCGCCTCGGGAGTCGTGAACTGGTCACGGGGCCGCGAGCGCAAGACCTCCGAAGTTGTCGACAGACTAAGCAAGTGCTTCGGCCCCCAGTGAGAGCGACGCCTCCTGCTTTCCTCGAGAGACTGACCTCGGACCTACGAACCTGACAGGTAGCCGATCCCGTCGGGGTGAATGCCGGCGTCGAGGCGCCCGATTTCCTTGAGCTTCGGGACGTCGATCACCGAGATATCGTTCGTCTTGTTGTTGGCGACGTAGGCCACTTCTCCCGCCGGGCCGAACACGATCCCTCCCGGCCAGCGTCCGACCGGGATGCGCTTTATCTCCCGATGGCGCTCGGTATCGATCACAGAGATGTCATGCGAGCCTCGATTGGCGGTGAAGGCGAGCCTGCCGTCGGGGGAGAACACCAGTCGCACCGGCTTCGCCCCCAGCGGGTGCTTGGCCAGAAGACCGTGGTGCTCGGCGCTCAGAACGTACAGGTTGTTTTCGTCCTGATTGGCCACGTATAGAAACTCGCCCGAGGGATGAACGGCGACTCCTTCGGGACCCTTGCCCACCACAATGTGTTTTTCGATCTCCTCCGTCTCCGTGTTGAACACAGACAGAGTGTGTGAGCCCAGATTGGGGATGTATATGCGCCTCCAGTCGGGCGTCGGGGCCAGCATGTGCGATAGCCGCTGCCCCGTGGGGAGGATCTTCAGTAGCTCGTGCGACGGAAGCTTGTAGATGAACAGTTTGTTGGCGTAGGTAACCGCCACGTACATCTTGCCCCCATCGGGCGAGATCTTGATGTCGTGGGGGAACTGAAACTCCGCGTGCTCAATCCGCTCCCTCTCCTCCATTTCAACCCCGTCGATGACCGACAGGCTGTTCCCCATGGCGTTGGACACGTACACCGTACGGCCGTCCGCGGCGGCCGCCACCTCGTGCGGATGCGCGCCCACAGGGACCACTCTCAGGCGCCGACCGCTCTTCACCTCGATGAACCCAACACTGTTCTCGTCCTTGTTCAGTACGATCAGCCTATCTTCCACTGCCATACCTCGCCTCCCTTCAGGTCAGTCCCTCCATCGTACAAGCCAAGGTCTCAAAGCTCTGATCTACTGATCACTCGCCTGCGCCTCGTCGCACTCCCGGCACGCGCCGGAGCATGTCCGCCACCACGCCCATCCCCGGGCAAACTGTACGCCTTGGGTCGACCGGCGTTTCGTCGTCGTCCGTCATGCCGGGCATGTCCAGGGATGCCCGTCGACGCCTGATTCCGGTCTGCTACTTCCGTTCCCCCATCGGCAGCACCGTACGGCCGTGTACGTTGTTTATGAGGATCGCCGCTGACGCATACCAGGCGATCAGCGAGCACAGAATGCCCTCGTAGCCAGCGATGGTGCGGACCACAGGTACGAACTCACCGATCGCCAGCAGGAAGAACAGAAGCGTCAAGGTGATGAACACCCAGGTGATCGCCTTGGGCAACTTGAGGGACGCAATCGTCGCATACCCCGTGAAGATACCCCAGGCGACGAACACCACGGCTAGCCCGGCCGGGGGAACCGCGACAAACGCGTCCACCCCCGCGAGGCGGAGAAAGAAGAACACAGCCACCCCCATCCAGAAGGCACCGAACGACGAAAAGCACGTGGCGCCGAACGTGTCTCCCCGGCGCACCTCCCACATCCCGGCAGCGAATTGCGCCACACCACCGTAGAACATCGCCACCGGCATGACGATCCCGATCGTTGCCGCATCAACCAACCCAGCATTCACGATGTTGAGAATGAACGTAGAGAGCGCAAATCCGCCCAGACCGAGCGCCCCTACGTTCGCCAACCCGTTGTTCTGCGTGCTCATACAACCCCCTCTTCCCTGAGTTCAACGGACCGCCCGCTTACTGCGCCCCGTCCCCATCCACCGCCTGCGCGTTGTCGCCGGACTGGTGTCCAAGGCCGGAGTCTAGCCGAAGCGGCCGACACCCTCAACGCAGACAGATTCGCACGCCGCTCGGGCGCTCAAGACACGCAGCGCCAATGCCCGACGTTCTATGAAGGCGTCACTCCCGCGCGTAGTTCGGAGTGTCGCGCCCTGTTTGTTGCCGGTCGGTCGCAGCATGTCGCGTCCACCCGTGATGGTCCATACTGTGCCAGAGCCGGCCTTGACAGGGAGGGCTAACGTTTCCATAATTATTTAACTATATGCGTGGAGCGCAGGGAGGTGAACACCGATGACCAGCTTCCGCAGACTGAAGAGAGCCGCGTTGGTCGCCACGCTACCCATAGCAGTGGGGATAGGCTTCTTCGCTTTCTCATTCAACCATTCCCCCCCTCCACCTGAATCTCCATCCGCCGAGGAGGCGGCCGAGGTACAGGAGCTTGCGCTCATCCACAGCTTCTCGGACGGTCGAACGTACCCTGAGGTGGTAGAGGTGGAGCGTGGTGTCAAGGTCCGGCTGTTCAACATCGCCGACGCCCAGCCTCACGACCCGGTTGTGATCAGCCGCAACGAGGCCGGGACTGAGCCTGTCTTCGCCGACAGCTTTCGTGTGGAGCCGGGCAACGTAACCGTCGTGGACTTCGTACCTGATGAGGCAGGTGAGTTCTACATCACACACCGGCCTCATGGACACGTCATCGTCGGACGACTGATCGTCGTCGATCCATCCTGATGGTGGCGCGGACACGCTCCACGTACGGAGTCAATCGGCCGCAGGGGAGAGTAGCCAGTTCAGTCACAACGACGAACAGAAACCCCATAGCGCGGATCAGCATTCTCTCGGGAATCCTCACCGCAATCCGTGCTCCCAACTGCCCTCCAACGATCGCACCGAGGACCGCGAACACCGCAATGCCCAGCACGGTCGTCAGCTCTCCCCCCCTGCTTGAGCGAACTACACGACGTGCCCGGCTGAGCCTGCAAGGGCGGTAAACGCAATGATAAACACACTTGTGGCCACAGCGGAAATGAGGGTGGCAGCGGGGAACATAAACCAGTACTCGAGAGTCATCGACACCTCTGCTGGGGCGTAGTCAGCGCGTTCACACCGCCGACCACGTCGGTCCCCAGGTGGAAGCGGATCACCCGCCGCCCGGCATCCTCCAGCGCCTGCTTGTCCCCCAGCGCCTGGGCCAGCTTGAGCAGGCCGAAGGTCATCGCTGAATCGGACCGGCCCGGCTCATCGGGGACGGGGACGTCGCGCAGTGAGTCTGAAGTGAGCTGGACAAACAGGCCACTGTCCCGGCCGCCCTTGTGCAGTTGACCGGTGGAGTGGAGGAACCTTGGTCCATAGCCCGCCGTCGTGGCCAGTCTGTGCCTATCGCGGATCCAGGTCCGCAACCTAAGCAGCGACGCGTCCGTGTCCGCCGTAGGTTGGACGAAGGCCTGCAGGGCGACGTAGTCGCCGGGCTTGGCTCGTGCCAAGAAGCCCCTCAGCGCCCTAGAGGACGGCGGAGCAGCGTCCTGTCCAGGCAACCGACCCCTCTCTCGGTAGGCGGCGACGGCTTGGCGGGCCAAGGCTTTCGCCGCCTCCACGTCGGGCTGGTCGAAAGGGTTTATGCCCAGCCGATGCCCGGCTACAGCCGTGGCCATCTCCCAGAGGAAGAACTGCCCGCCCAGGTCGTACAGGTCGTGAAGATGCAAGCGCACCACAGGGTGCCCGGCATCTTGGAGGGCCTGCACCGCCCCGTCGTGCGCTGCGTCGCCCTCGAGCCGAAGATGGACAAACAGCCGATCGTTCCCGTACACATCAGGCCCGCCCACCGGCTCCCCCACGACCGGCACAATCCCCACGCCGTCTTTGCCAGTGCTCTCGGCGATCAGCTGCTCCACCCAGTCGCCGAAGGGGGCCACCTGCGGCGAGACGACCAAGGTCAGCTTGTCCCTCCCCGCCCGGGCCAACTCCGTCAGCACCGCCCCCAGCCAGGCGCCGACGTTGTCGCCGTCGACGGGGCGGCTACTCGGTCCACAGTTTTCGCCCATGGCCCGTGCCCGCTCCAGCAGTTTCTCCACGTCCACACCGACCAGTGCCGCCGGCACCAGGC
>PWTL01000118.1 GCA_003562845.1 Candidatus Acetothermia bacterium | reverse complement strand
CGAGGAGATCGACGGCCACGACTACGAGAAGATCGAACAGGCTTTCCGCGCTTTCGGGGAGGGCAAAGGCGGCGGAGCGCCCACGCTGATCGCCTGCCACAACGTGCTCGGCAAGGGCGTCTCCTTCATGGAAGGGGACTACAAGTGGCACCACGGCGCCCCCAGCGACGAGCAACTGGAGCAAGCTCTGGCCGAACTGGGTGTAGCCGCCTGAACTGCGTCACGATGAACTCCGTCAGGCTCCGCGCGGGGGGTCCGCACCGGTCTAGCGGAGCACGCCTAGCATCGCTATTGCTGCTGTAGTGCTTGTTCCGCTTGTCTGAGGGCGTTCTCGAACAGCTGCAGCGGGTCATGCGTGTCCACCAGAGGACGGAACTCGGCGAGCCAACTTCGCACGAGATCGAGGTCCACAGACAAGTGTTGGCGTAGGAGCACCCCCGCGACGTCCTCCAGGTCCCGCGGACGCCCGGCTACGCACTTGTGGATGATCAGGTCCTCCGGACCCACCATCCTGAGCGCTCCCCCTCCGGGGGCGGGGACCCAGCGGGCGCGTTGGAACGCTTCCTCTTCGTAGCCAGGGATGCCCAGCGAGACGTCCGCCGGTACTTCGCCATCGACTTCCACCAGCAGCACGCGGTGCCGCAGGGCGAACGCCCGCGCATCCGGAATCCGCGGCGCAAAAGCGGAGAGCACGGCGTCCACAGCTTCGGGGAGTTCTTCCGGAGGAACCAGCACAGTGATATCCACGTCCCGGGTCATCCGCGGTTCGCCCCACTGCTGGACTGCCAGTCCTCCGATAAGAAAGTAGGGAATACTCCTGTTTTCGAAGAAGCTAGCGATCCTAGCTGCTCCCTCGAGCAGGGTCATGGCGAGTTGTCCTGGGTTGTCCGGCCTGCCAGCGCTCGACGCATCGCCATCAGCAGTGGGGACGGCCGCTCGTGCTTGACCGGAGTAGCAGAGGCCCAGAGAGAGAGGTACACCGCGAGGGCCTTCTCCGGCGTGAGGTCAAGAAGAAAACGTACACGCTCGCCTTGTATACGTTCCTGCGCAGCGCGCTGATCGGAGATCCACCGCCGCACCGCCTGTTCGTCCAATCCTTGTTTCATCCCCCATAGCTTAGCACGGGCCCGGCCCGGAGTGCAGCCGTGAAGCTGGATCGGTGCTCAGCAACCTTGCCTAGCCCGCGGAAACGGACTGGAGGGAGCGGGGGACCCACCGCCACAGACGGTGTTCCTCGGGCCCCGCCAGGGGCCGGAGGCGCGGGCCGCGGCGGTCGAAATACAGGGGATGAGCCTGCAACCCTGTGCAGCCCGCTCCGGGCGCCAGACCCACCTGTACGGCCGCCGTCACCCGAGTGCACCGGGGAAGCATCCCGCTCGTCCAGTTCCCCAGGGAATAGAAGCACAGACAGCTGCGGCCGTCCCCGGCCTGATAACGCTCCACCGGCTGCAGAACATGCGGGTGGTGGCCGGCGATCACGTCTACGCCCGCCTCCAGCAGGCGGTGGGCGAGGTGAACCTGCTGTTGGCGTGGGGCAAGCTCGAACTCGAATCCCCAGTGCAGGCTGACGATCACGGAATCGGCAGCTCGGCGCATCTCCGCCACAGTTGTCCAAAGTTCCTGCCTGTCGGCGCCCTCCTCTTGGGGTGCGTTGAGACGCAGTCTGTTTACCGCGGGGTGCCGCGGTGGGGAGTGCCCGTTTGTGCTGTAGGTGAACGCGGCTAGGGCGACCCTCGTTCCCGCCGCCTCGAGGAGTCGAAACCTGTGTCTTCCTTGACCCGCGCCGAGGGCGGCTATACCTGCACATTCCACCAGTTCGATCGTGCTCTGCAGCCCCTCCCCGCCTTGGTCCAGGCAGTGGTTGTTGGCCACGGAAAGTGCATGCGGCTGCAAGGGGAGGACAACTCGCCGGAAGTACTCGTGCGTGCCGTTGAACCGCGGGAACCCGCGCGGCCGAACGTCAGGATGTACCGGGAACTCCAGGTTGGCGAGCGTGAGATCCGACCGCAACAGGGCCGGGGGAAGCTTCTCGTACAGCCCCGCGCCGTCGCCGGGCATGCGCCTCCAGAACATGATGTCCCCGAGCAAAGTCACGGTCAGGGGGGCGTCGCGGGGTTTCCCTTCCGGGAGGGGCGTTTTGCTGAACTCGCCGCCAGGGTGTGGGGTGATTGGGCCCAGGAGCAGCTTGCGGGCGTACAAGGGGATGTCCCGCAGGGCGAAATCCTCTACGCTGCCCGCGGGTGGGCCGGTGACGAACTCCCGTATGCTTTTTGCCCTGCCTGCGCGCCGCATGTGGGCATTGTACCGGTGGAGAGCTGGATCTGCGGGAAGCGAAGCATCCCCGTTACTCGTAGCGGAGGGCGTCCACCACTGGGAGTTTGGCCGCTCGGCGGGCCGGCCACAGGCCGGCAAAAGCGCCCAGGGTAAACGAACCGAGCAGCGTGATGAAGATGAGCATGGGGCTTGCCACCACGGCCACATGCACGTCGAACACCCTCCCTATCGCCGCCGAGGTCACGGCGCTGACTCCCAGCCCGAGGAACGTACCCACAACTCCCCCCACGAGGCCGATCAGCCCGGACTCGATGATAAACAGGGTCATGATGTTCGCGTTGCTCGCCCCCACGGCCTTCATGATCCCGATATCCCTTGTTCGCTCGAGCACCGACGTGAACATGGTGTTCATCACGCCGACCCCGCCCACCAGGAGAGATATTCCCGCTATCCCGGCCAAAAACGCGCTCACCGTGGAGGTGACCGTGCCGATGGCCTCGCTGATGTCGGTGTAGGTCACCGCCGAGACCTCGGTGCCCTGGGCCCGCAAATGCGCCTCCGCCCGAGCGGCGACCTCATTCACGTCCCGGCCTGGGTCGGTCTTGACTAGCGTCAGCCGTACGTCCTCCGCCCGGCCCCACAGAAGCCCCATAGTCTCGTAAGGGATGAAGATCGTATCTGGGCTGTCGGGCACCCCAGGGGCAAAGGCCGGTTGCTGCGGAGTGTCCTGGGCCTGCGCCGACAAGATCCCGACCACGGTCAGCGCCAGCGGCTCTGCGTCAGCATCCCCTTGTACAGTGATCGTGTCTCCCGGCTCGACGGTCATCTGCCGGGCCATCGCATGGCCAAGGACAGCTACGGCTTCGTCCCCCGCAGTGAGCAGTCTCCCTCCCGGCGCGACCTCCAGCGTGCCCAGGAACGATTCGAACTCCGTAATCAGCTCCGGCGACAGGCCCACCACGGGGAAGAAACCACGCACTCTCCTTCCGTCCTCCCCTGCGGGCCCTTCCACAAAGCCCGTCTGCTGTCGCACCGCGGCGGCGGTCCTCACGCCGTCCACGCTACGCAGCCAGGCGAGGTCCAAGGAGAACTGGTTGGCGCTGGTTCGGGCCGCGCCGGGCCGGCCGAAAGCCCCGCGGGGCATCAGGATGAAGGTGTCCACCCCGAACAGTTTGGCCACCTCTTGGTCGATGGTCCGCTCCAGGCCGAGGCCGACGGAGATGAGGGCCACCACGGCCGTGATTCCGATGAACACGCCGATCACTGTCAGCCAGCTGCGCATCCGGCGGTGGGCGATGCTCGCCCCGGCAAGGGCGAGGAAGTCCCTAAACATTGCGTGTCTCCTCTACCACGCGGCCGTCGCGGAGCCGGATAATGCGGTGGGCGATGGCGGCGGCCTCCGGGTCGTGGGTTACCAACACCACTGTCTTTCCGTCCTCTTCACAGAGCCGCCGTAGAAGATCCAAAATAGAGTTTCCAGTCTCCGAGTCCAGGTTCCCGGTGGGCTCGTCGGCCAAGATGACCGGGGGATCGTTGGCCAGCGCTCGGGCGATGGCCACTCGCTGACGCTCTCCGCCCGAAAGCTCGTTGGGTTTGTGCTTGGCGCGATCGGCGAGGCCGACCCGCTTCAGAAGCTCCTGTGCGCGACGCGCTCGCTCGCGCTTTCCGATCCGGGAAAACACCATCGGCAGCTCCACGTTTCGCTGAGCGGACAGAGTGGGGACCAAGTGGAACGTCTGGAAGACGAACCCCACCTTGTGGCCGCGCAGCTCGACCAATCGCCTCTCTTCAAGTTGCTGTAGATCGTGCCCTTCGAACGTGGCTGTCCCGCCTGTGGGGGTGTCCAGCGCTCCCAGGATGTGCATCAGTGTCGACTTCCCTGACCCTGAAGGCCCCATCAGGGCCACGATCTCCCCCTGGCCGACGTCCAGGTCAAGGCCGCGCAGGGCATGCACGGCGCTCTTCCCAAGCTGGTATTCCTTGGTGATTCCCTTCAGCTGGAGCACGTTCATCTTCTCTGCCTACACCTTCTCTCGGTGGGGTACACTACCCGCGGCAGCACCGCCGTGCAACGCAACGGGAACTGTCCTCTGCCGAGGTGTTGAACTCCCGCTACCTCGCAGCGAGGGGCAAAGGGGGATACACACCGTACCCCACCGCGGAAGAAACCCACCGCAAGTGGAAGCGTATGCGGACTGCGCACAGCGATGGGGGACGAAGCCGGTCACCGCCTATCGCCCACTGGACACCTCGTTTGCGGAGGGCCGTGCCGCAGGGCAGCTAGGGGTGTAGCAAGCTACCTGGTGGCAAAGGACATGGTCAGGCTGACGCCGAACCCGTGTTGCCGGTTGTACTCTACGGCCATGTTGTAGCTGTGGAAAGCGCTGTTCAGCGTCCATCCCAGTTGGGCCAACCCTACCCCCGCCCATACAAACGCCGGAGCCGGGGAGACCAGCGCCAGGTAGCCGCCAGCGATGGGAATCGCCACGGCCACGCCGAAGTGGACGAGGCCCGTTCGCAGGTCGCCCTGCAGGGCTTGCCCGAGCCCGGGGACGAAGAACGAGGCCAGGCCATATAGAAGCGGGTCCCTGGGTTGCTGAGCCATCGCCGGCACTCCGCCTGCAGCCAGGACTCCCGCCACTAGAATTGCCACCAGTACCACTCTGTACATCACAACCACTCCTTTCACCATCCAGTATACAGCGGTGCAGTATGGGCGGCTACATATGCGTAGACTGAGGGGGAACTCCCCTTCGCGGTCTCTATGATCGACGCGGTGGACAACGCTGGAAGGAGTGTACCGTGGACGAGCAACGTGAGAGTGTGTTGCTGCTCACCGATATGGTCGGGTACACGACCCTGTTATGTTATGCTAGTTGTCAAAGCTCGGGCATCCTGCGGCCGAGCAGGGACCACGGCCGGCGGTTTGCCCAAAGGCGGCGAACGGGATGGGGCAGATGCAGTTTGTAATGTGCGGCAGTTGCACCATGGAAGAGGAGTTGAGCCCGTACACGGTCACCAAGGCGGAGAGTTGCCAGAGGATCCTGAAACTGATTAACGGAGAACGCTACAGACTGCCCGAGATCGCAAGCCGACTGGGGGTGTCCGAGGAAACTGTGCTGGACGACCTGCGCGCCCTGGAGAAGGCAGGGCTTGTGGAGAGCAGTGCCCGAGGGTACTCGCCCGCATTTGCCATCTTCACCCGCGACGATCAGAAGCGCCTGCAGCCACTGATCGGGAGAATTTCCCGGGCGTATGAGCACGCAGTGGAACAGTCCATGGATGTGGTGCGGGCAGCCTATGATGACTGTGGGTTCGCCGATCGTGGCTTCTCCTTTGCCGACATGGCCTACATTCTTGTGGGGGCTTACATCCTGGACTACGGCGGCCTGGACTTCTTGCTGCGGTCGGGGTTTCTCGCACCGGCAAGGCAGAGGCCCGGGGGGAGGTATGTATTCGTCGGCTATGAGGGAAAGCTGTTCAACCTGCGGGGCAGCTGGATGTTCGGCCACAACTACCGGTTCGGTCCGTTCATCTTCTCGGGACACGGCGAGCTGCCGGCTGAAGGTGGGCGGAAGGCCTTCCCCGAGCAAGCCTATCGCTGGTGGGCAGAGGGCAGACCCGAGGCAGAAGTCAAGCAGGTGATGGAGGAACTGGGACACATCCTGGTAGCGCTCTATCAGGGTACGCGGACGCTGCAGGCACTGAGCCAGAGCACGGGGCTATCGGTGAACGGGGCCGAGGAGCATCTTCAGCTCCTCCAGGAGCTGTCCTACGTGCGGAAGAACGGAGCGTGGAGCTCGCGGTGCCCTGTGGTCGTTCCTGAAGCCAGAGCCCGCATTGGGGTGATGGTGGAGGAAGGGATTCAACCCTCTGCATCACGCGTTCTTCGAGGAGGCCCTTCGCCGGCTGATGGAGGGGAAGAAGCTTTCCTATCCCCCGTTACGCTCGGACGGGGCACGATACGCGATCTGGGTGGAACAAAGCGGCTGCCAGGGCCCGGATGGTTCGTGGGACATATAGGAACGGTCCAGCCCCGGCTTGCCTTCAGCCGACTGGGGAAAGCTCAAAGTCGAGCAGACTATCTCCGTCGAATGTGAAACTGCCTTCGAAGGGCTCCCCTGCGAGCATATACGGGAACCAGTGGCGGTCGTCCTCCCACATCCGATCGAAGGGGACTTGGTCGATGGGTACCCACAGGGGGGTGGCCTCGGACGTCTCCTGCGGCTCCCCCCGGCAGTCCCGCGACCGGAACACATGGACGAGGAGGGATAGGCCAGCTATGAACTGGAATCGGAGCTCGCCGCAGCGCTTGATGCAAACTGGAGTTACGCCGAGCTCCTCCTCCATCTCGCGCACGGCGCATTCGAGCGGAGACTCTCCGTCGTCGATGTGTCCGCCGGGGCCGTTGATCTTGCCCGCCCCGAGGCCTCGTTTCTTGTGGATGAGGAGCACGTGTCCGTCGCGCACGACGAACAGCAGCGTCGCCCGACGCTCCGGCTCCCAGGTGGTCCAGTCGATGTCACGGACTCTCATCTGCAATCACCGCAGGTTACCAACGCTTTACTGTAACATCGAGCCCGCTGGTAAGCTGTCGGCTGCCGGGCTGATGCTCGGCGCTGTCGGCCCTGGCTGCCGCGGGGGCTGAGGGTACAATGCCCCCATTCGTCTCAAGATCAGGTAAGGGGAAGTCATGGATGAGTTTCAAGTGCGTATTGAGTTGCTGGACCCCCGTACAGGGGACGAGATGGTTCTGAGTGCTCTGCATCGGATCCAGGCCTGCCGGCGATCTGAGGTGTGGCCCGAGGATCGAGAGCTCTCCTACGAGGAAGTGGTGCGTTCACTGCGGAGCATGCCCGATTTCGTCGGGGAAAGTCAGTGGCTGGCCTGGCATGGTGAGCGCGCCGTTGGCTGGGGCAACGTGCAGCTGATGAAAACTGAGGAGAACCGCCATCTGGCCGACTGCGACCTGTACGTTCTCCCCGAGGAGCGCGGGAAGGGTGTTGGCAGTCGACTCCTGGCCGAGGTTGCCACTGCGGCCCGCGGCGACGGCAGACGTCTCCTTGTGAACGGAACAGATTCTGACATGCCTGCAGGTGAAGCATTTGCCAAGCGGCTGGGGGCGGAGCCCGCTCTGCGACTGTCCATCAGCCAACTCGAGCTGGCCGAAGTCGACCGTGCCCTGGTGCGGGCGTGGATCGCGCGCGCGCCCAGCGATGAGTTCGAGCTGGGCCTGTGGGTTGGCCCCTACCCCGAAGAAGACCTGCAAGCGGTCATCGCCCTGCGCGAGGTGATGAACACGGCACCACGTGAGGACCTCGACATGGAGGACTTCCACTGGACGCCCGAGCACTTGCGGCAGGTGGAGAGCGCGCTGGCCGAGGCAGGAGAGGAGCGGTGGACGCTGTACTGCCGCCACCAGGCGAGCGGCGAGCTGGCAGGGTACACGGAAGTGTACTGGAGACCTGAGCGGCCCGAGCTCTTGGGGCAAGGCGACACAGGGGTGATGCCCGCCTATCGGGGACGGGGACTGGGCCGCTGGCTCAAGGCGGCCATGCTGGAGCGGGTGTTCGCCGAGCGTCCGCAGGTCGAGCGCATCCGCACCGGGAATGCCGGCTCCAATGCACCGATGCTCAAGATCAACCGCGAACTGGGCTTTCGCGAGCGCAAGCGGATCACCGTCTGGCAAGCGCAGCTGGATGCCGTCGAGAACAAACTTTCTCAGGTCTCTCGCCTCGCATGACCATAGGATTCACCCGGTCGTGTCCCTATCGAAGAAAGGGCTAGGCGCCTCAGGGCTGTGCGGCTCTGTCAAGCTGCTCGTCGAATGTCTCCAAGGGAATCCTCTGAGCGCGCGATAGGTAGAGGTAACTCGCATCATAGGTTGTCAGCCCGGTGTGCAAAGCCAGAGAGAGGGCCTCGCTGTGGTCAACCTCTACGATTTCGATGTCCAGACCGAGCCCGGTTTCGAGTGCCTGAGCCAATTCCTCCCGGAGATGCGGGTACAGCTGCATCTTCTTGCGGGCCACACTGCTGAGTTCGTATGGAAGAAGGGACGGGGCGTAGAGCGTGGCCCCCTCCAGGCGCTGGGCGGCTTCCTCCTCGCGCGGCTCTCCGAATAGCACCGCGCACAGTAAGGAGGCGTCCACTACCTTAGCGACCATCTCGGTCTTGTCGTATCAGGGTAGTCGCCTCGTCGGCGGTACTCAGCCCTAGCCCGCGGATTCGCCGACGCGCCCCGGCCAAACTGAGCGGTTTGGGCTGAATAGCCTCGTCGAGAATGGCTCTCAGCTCACCTTGGAGAGAGCGATGATGGCGCCTCGCCCGCTGGCGCAGTCGCTCCAGGACATCTTCCGGGACGTTCTTGATCGATAGTGTCACCGCCATGACCACACCTCCCTGAGCGGATCCATTACGGTGTCATTATAGTTCTGGTGTTGCAGCGGCACACCCTCTCAGCTGGGTCCGCCCAAGGGGGCGCATGCCCACAGATTGAGTTGTGTTGTTGTAGACTGAAAGAGAAGCTCCAACCCGCTGATGACCTTACCCGTGTCTTCTTCCTTTCATGCACACTTCTCTGTTATAATCAGTGTAGTTCGCCAGAAAGGTGCGGGGAAGGTCGGCGGTCAGGGGGGGTGAGGAGGTGTTGTGCGCTGGTTCGACGCGATATGCAGGGAGCCCTGAGAAGCTGGGGGTGGCGTGTCCTGCTTTGTGCCCTCGTCATCTCCTGGGGAGTGTTGGCCGCTGGCCAGCATGTGGAGGCGGTCTTCCCCACTGACGATACGTACGTGCACCAGGGGAACCCGCATGAGGCACATGGCGGAGAAGCGCACCTTGAACTGGCGAGCGAGGAGGAAGCAAATCGGCGTGTCTTACTCAAGTTCGATCTTACAGAGGTCCGGGAGAGCATCTCCCGGGCCACGCTGCACCTCTACTTCTACTGGGGGAGCGGGTTCACTGCTCTGCGGGACGACGGCGTGCTCGTCGAGGTGCGCGCGGTGGACGAGGACAACTGGGGCGAGGAGGCCCTGACCTGGGCTGACGCCCCGCCGGCGAAGGAACTCCTGACGAGCTCCCCGATCGGTGTTTCGGGAAGGTGGCTCAGCTTCGACATCAGCGAGTTCGCCGCCGCGCAGGCCGGAGAGAAGAAAGAGATCAGTCTGGTCCTGCTGTTCAGCCGTGAGGACTACGACGCCACGAACAGGCGCATCCGCTTCCGCTCCAAGGAACACGGCGAGCCCGCCGAGCGGCCGTACTTGGAGCTGGAGTACGGGCAGGAAGAACCTGACCCCGGCTTGCGGCACACGCTCACCGTGAGCGCCAACCCGTCCGAGGGGGGGACAGTGGCGGTGGACGGGGAGGAGGTAAGCCTCCCCCACGAGGGGGAGTACGAGGAGGCTACCGTAGTGGAGCTTCGTGCCGTCCCCGCGGCGAGCTGGGAGCTGGCCCAGTGGGAGGTGGACGGGGAAGAAGCAGAGCACGCCGACGGCCTGATCGTTCTACAGATGGACGAGGACAGACAAGCTATCGCCCGTTTCCAACGGCCCACGCACACGATAACGGCCACGGCGGGCGCGGGAGGGTCGATCGTCCCCGCAGGAGAGGTAGCGGTGGGCCACGGCGAAGAGCAGACGTTCACCATCGCACCCGCGGAGGGGCAGAACATCTCTGACGTCGTGGTCGACGCGGGCTCGGTTCTGGACGAGCTAGTGTTTGTGAACGGCGAAGCGACGTACACAGTCTCCGGCGTCACTTCTGACCACACGATCCACGCTACGTTTATCGTCGTCTCCGAGGTCGCGCTCACCGTGGAAGTCTTCGGCCGAGGCCAGGTGGAGGTGGACGGCGCGCCGTACACCGCTCCCGTGTGCGTGCCCCGGGGCACCGCGGTCGAACTCTCCGCTCTCCCCGCTGAGGGAAGCGCCTTCGCCAGGTGGGGCGACGGATCCACAGAGGTCACGCGGACGATAGTCGTCAGCGAGGACATCACGGTCAGGGCCTACTTCCGCATCGAACCCTACTGCGTCGCTGTCGGCCCCCACCCGGTGTCTTCTGAAGGTGGCGTGTTCTGGCTCTCCCTCCCTGGGGACGCTGTCGCGGCTACTCTGACGCTGTTCGCTGTGGACGGCGCAGCGCTTGCCTCCTTCGAGCTCGATCCGCAGGCGCGGCGGTACCCTGCCGTCGGGAGGTGGAAGCCGCGCGACAGCCGCGGACGACTCCTGGGAACGGGGCTCTACCTGTGCCTGGTAGAGGTCCGGCACGAAGACGGCGGCGTGAGCCACTGCCCGGTGAAAGAGGTGGTGATCGACAGATGAGTCTCTGCAGATACGGACTGGTTCTACTTGTGTTGGCGTGGACTCTTGTTATCTGCACGGCGGGACACGCAAGGTACATCAACACGGCCTCCTTGTTCGAGCTGGGGGCGTCGGCGCGGGCGCTGGGGATGGGCGGCGCGTTCATCGCCGTGGCCGACGACGCCGGAGCTGTCTTCTACAATCCTGCTCAACTTCCCGAGGTGGACCGGGCAACGCTCAGCTCTCTTTTCACCCGCCCGTACGGCGTGTACTCCTACGGTGCTCTGAGCGCCGTACGGCGAGGGTGGGGCGCGCAGCTCTTGGTCCTCGACGCCGGCCCGCTGGAGGAGCGTGACTTGTACGGGAACCCGCAAGGCACCTTCCGTTACAGTGAGGTGGGCCTCGTCCTCGCGGGCGGCGTGCGGGCGGGGGTAGGGGTGTCTCTTGGGCTCCAGGCGCTGCTGTACGCCCGGGCGCTTCCCGGTCCCGGGCACGGGGCCTCGCTGAGCCCCGCGCTCTCCGTTCGTGAAGGCCCGCGTACGTACGCCCTTCTCTGGCGGAACGCCCTGTCCACGGACCTCAGATTCTCCGGCGGGGGGCGCGAGCCGTGGACCGCTGACCTCGCGGTCGGTTTCTCTTGGCGATCCGGGTTCACTGTGTACGCGGTCGACTTCACGGAGCAACTGTTCACCCGGGGGGACGTGTCCTCCGTACGTGTGGGAATTGAGAGTGCCCGGTTCCGCCCCCTCGTCCTCCGTGCGGGCACCCATCGCGAGGGGAGCAGTCTCGGAGTCTCGGTCCGCTGGCGCGGCCT
>PWTL01000049.1 GCA_003562845.1 Candidatus Acetothermia bacterium | reverse complement strand
GCCGTGGCTGCGTTGGTCAGCCTGCTGGTCCTGGGCACAATGGGGTTGTTCCCCCGGGAGCCGCTGGGGGAGTGGAAAGAGCCGACGGTCGAGTACGGAGCCCGCAACGCGGTGACGGCGATCGTGCTCGGTGCTCGCCTGTGGGACACGCTGATGGAAGTCCTCGTTTATGCCATGGCCATGCTGGGTGTGCGTATGGGAATGGGCACGCTGCCGGAGATGCGCGCCGCACGGGCCCCGGTGGCGGAGACTCCGCTCCTCCTCAAGGCGGCTGATATCTTGATGGGAGTGGTGTTGGTGTTCAGTTTGTACCTGGCGTCCAGTGGCCATCTGGGGCCGGGCGGAGGATTTCCCGCCGGGGCCATCCTCGGCTCAGGTCTCCTCCTTTTTGCGCTGGCCAAGGGCGCGGACCGTCTGGCGGAGGAGCTGTACGAACCAACGTTGGAGGGGCTGGAGTACGGCGCGGTCGCGGTGCTGGTGGCGATCGGCGCTGCCACCTTGCTCTTGGGATTCCGGGGCCCGATACCGCTGGTGGCGGCGAACCTGTTCATCGGGCTGGAGGTGGCCATCGGGGCGTGGGTGGTGTTGCATCGCTTCGCCACCCACAGGGGCGAGGTGTGAGTTGGAGGGGTTGACCGCTGCGCTGATGGCAGTGGCGCTTGCGGGCCTGGGGCTGTGGACGCTGGTCCGGCGGCGCAACCTGATCTGGAAGCTCCTGGGGCTGAACGTAGCCTCGGGGGGGTCCATCCTGTTTCTGGTCGCGGTGGCCCATCGGCCGCACGCCCGGCCGCCCATCATCGGACTGGGCCCCGGGCCGGCTGCCGACCCTCTGCCGCAGGCGCTCGTGCTCACCGCCATCGTCATCCACTTCGCCACACTGGCCCTGTCACTTGTATACGTCATCCTCCTCACTGAGCGGCGTCACACGCAGGACGTCCCCAAGTTGGAGCGGCCGAGGAGGCGCAGGTGATATTCGCTGCCGGAGGGGTGCTGGCCTACTTCTTCCTCGGAGTAGTGGGGATCGTCGCCGGGCGCGGCCGCCTGAGCGGGGCCCTGGCGGTCCTGGTGGGGCTCGTCTCCTTGGGGCTGTGGGCGCCTGGTTTTCCGGAAGGATTGCTCGGAGATCCTCCCTGGGGCATCCCCCTGGTGGGAGATACGCTGGCGCTGGCCTTCTGGTGCTTCATCCCCCTTGTGCACGCGACGGTATGGTGGCACGAACGTCGCCGGCCGTCTGCCTTCCACGGACTGGTCACGCTGCTGGTGGGGACGTGCTTGGCCACAGTGCTCTCCCGCGATCTGTTTAACTTGTATGTGGCCATGGAACTGGGGTCGCTCCTTTCGTTCCTTCTCATCGGCTACGATGCCCGCTCGCGGGCGGTGTGGGCCAGCCTGCAGTACCTGATCCTGGCCACGGTGGGCATGATCCTGTACCTGTTTGGAGTGGGGCTTGTGTACGGCACGCTGGGGACGCTATCCTTATCACGAATTGCAGAACTGTCACCAGATTTTGCCCACCCCCCGCTGGCGGTGGGGATGGGCCTCCTGGTAGCGGGGACGGCGGTCAAAGCCGGCGTGTTTCTGGTGGGGCTGTGGCTCCCTGCGGCCTACGGGGAGGCCCCCACCGGCGTGACCACACTCCTGGCGGGGCTGGTGGGCAAGATGGGTATCGTGGTGCTGGCGCGCCTGTGCCAATCTTTGCCCGTGGGAGGGATTGTCGCCGCGTTGGGGGCGTTCACCGGCTTCGGCGGGCTCCTTTATGCGCTGTGGGAGAAGGATCTGAAAGCGTTCTTGGCCTACCAAGTGATCTCTCATATTGGGTACATGCTGATGGGTTTTGGACTGGGGGGACCGGCGTTCTTCGCCGGCATTCTGTACACGGTAGCCCATTGCCTGTTCAAGGGGCTCTTGTTCCAAGCGGCGGGAGAGGGAGTGGAGGCGGTGGGCGAACGGGACATTCCGTCTTTGGCCGGGCGCCTGCCCCGCCCGGTGGCATGGGGGCTGGCCCTCGGCACGTGGACGATCGTGGGGCTGCCTCCCCTGGCGGGGTTCGTGTCCAAGGAGTACTTGGGTATTGTAGCGTCATCAGGCTTCTCCTGGATCTGTGCACTGCTGGCTGTGGGCACGGCCGCCTCCTTCGCCAAGCTGATCCCACTCTTCCGGGCGGGGAGCAGAGGGGACGGCTGGGGCGGCGTGGGGTTGCTGGCGGGGGGGGTCGTGGGGTTCTCTGCGTGGGGCCTCCTGGCGCTGCCCTCCCTGTGGGCGCCTGATGTGTGGGCGAAGGCCATCGGGGCGGCCGCCCTCGGGTACGGGCTGTACTTCCTCCTGCGGCGAGTAAGGCCCCGTCTCCCCGCGGTGACCATGGATCGAGTGTCCGTGGCCATCCTGCTCGGGGCAGTCGTCATCCCTCTGGCCTTGCTCTTGCGTGGCTGAACACCGCTGCAGTCCAGAGTGGGTGAGTTGCCAAAATCGCGCAAGGGAAGTACATTGTGGCGCGAAGGAGGGAACGTCATGCGCAAGGTCCACAGCAAGCTGTTCACGCCGGGGCCCACTGAGGTGCGCCCTGAGGTCCTCCAGGCGATGGCTGTGCCGCAGGTGCACCACCGCTCGCCGGAGTTCTCGGAATTGTACGCCAGGTTGCAGTCCAAATTGCGGCGGTTCCTGTACACGGAAAACCCGGTGCTCTTGTTTACCTCTTCCTCCACCGGAGCCATGGAGGCCGCGGTACAGAATTGCGTGGCCAAGAAGTGTCTGAACCTGGTGAACGGGGCCTTTTCCCGGCGCTGGCACGAGATCACAGCGGCTTGCGGTCTGCCCTGCGAGGCGCTGGAGAACCAGTGGGACCAGGCCATCAAGCCCGAGCAGGTGGAAGAGAAGTTGTCCAGCGGGAAGTTTGACGCGGTGACCCTTGCCTTCAACGAGACGTCCACGGG
The DNA here is from genome assembly GCA_003562845.1 of Candidatus Acetothermia bacterium. GTDB lineage: Bacteria > Bipolaricaulota > Bipolaricaulia > Bipolaricaulales > Bipolaricaulaceae > T3SED10-47. Next base: position 50 of record PWTL01000049.1, on the reverse strand, counting down.
GACGATGAACCCGCTGGAGGAGATCGCCGACGTCTGCAAGAAGTTCCCTG
>PWTL01000022.1 GCA_003562845.1 Candidatus Acetothermia bacterium | reverse complement strand
TTCCACTTGCCATTTTAGTTTATTGATTTAATTTATTTTCTGAGGCGACCTTTAATGTTGGGACCTTAATTTTTACATCCTTTCTCCCGTCTGGATGCGTTATTGTTTCGGAATCAACCTTAATTACAGGTTTGCCCGAGGCATCCGTTTCGCTGAACGGAATTGCCATTCCTTTAACTACTAAGTATTTTTGTCCGTCTTTTTCTATTATCATGCTTCTTTAAAATATCTGACCCAGCCCGAAACTTGGACTGCGGCAGATGATGTTATTATAAATGCTTCGTTGGCATTTGTTTCTAAAATTGGGTTAAAGACCGACCCGCCATCAACCATACCCTTTGGTTCTCCCGTTCCGCCAAAATCCATTGCCCCTGAAACTGCCGTAGTCCCTCTCTTAAAAGTCAAGTTAGTTTCTCCCGCTACCGTTAATCTCATAGAAACTATTTTAATTTTGTTAGTAGCGTCAGCCGCCACTATTGTGTGGTCTGCTGCCGTGCTGAAGTTTATTGCTGCCTGTAAAAGGGTTTGTTTGGCAATCAAAACTTCCCCGTCAGAATTGACTTTTAATCTTACTTTCTGCGGGGTGTCGCTATCCCAGCCATAAATCAAAACTTTCTTGGTTGAAGTTGTTGCGGCGTCGTTTTCGTCTATGGCTATATTTTTTACCAAATCTGGCTCAATGTATTGGCTCATTTATATTTAGTTTCAGCCTTGATGTCTTTTTCAATAGCATCTAAAGCCAAATCTATGTTTTTATATTTTTTATAATATGTTTTAAGAAGCTCCCTGAATTTTTCGGGGGTGAATTCTATCCAGACCTTATTGTCTTCAAATAGTATGGCTACCCGTATCATAAGATTACTTCCGGTGGTGGGGGCGGTTTTGGCTTGGGGGCTTTTTTAATGGCTTCCATCCTTTTATCCAGCTCCTTTGCTTCTTTGTTTTCTAAGTATGTTTGTCTTCTCTTTGCCGCCATATCCCGACTTATTTGTTCTTCCGACCTTTTATGTTCTAAAAGTTTTTCCCTTCGTTTTTGGGATTCTCTCGTCTCAAGCTCTTTCCTGCCCGCCTCCATTTTTTCTGCGGTTCTCCTGTCTTCTAACTTTTTTTCTTTTTCAAACCCCTTCTCCAAACCAAGGGTATAAAAGTGGGAATATATTTTATCTAAACTGTTAGCCAAATTGGCTGATTTCCCCAGCTTGCTGTCTATCGCCCTTAATTCGCTTAGGGCGTCATCGGTCTTCAGGTTTTTATGTATAAACTGAATCTTCCTGATGGTTTCCTTGTCCATCTGATTCGAGCTTGTAATATCAAAATATCTTAAAGTTTCAACAAGGTTTAGGTCAATGTCTTCTATTCCGACCTCTCTTGCCCCTTTCGTTATTGTTTCTCCCGTTTCTTTCCATTGTATGTTTTGGGCTTGTTCTAAAATATCCATCTAAAACTCCTGATTAGGAAATTTAATCCCTTCTATTTGACCTTTTTTTAATTCCGTTAAGGGTTGGTCGTCTAATTCCCAGCAAGCCAATGCCCTGGCTATAACGCAGTCGTCATATTCTCCTTCGGGGGCTCTGTAAAGCACATTACCCGATGGCGACATCTCATAACTGAAAGCCCTGCTTTCTGTATTGGCTTCTTTGGCTTCTTCCGATGCTTCGTCTTTTGGGAAGGATACGTTCCTGTTTTGTATTTTTACTATTAGTTTTTCTATAAGCTGGCGTTTTGAAGTTCCTCCCAACTTGAACCCCATTGCGTTATATCCCTCGTTCTGGAGTTCGTCCACATAAGCGTCTCCTGTAGTAATTGAAGTAGCGTCTATCCAAGCCAGACATTTGCCGTATTTGTCTAAAACGCTGGTTATCCGTTCTTTCTGTAAAGTCCAGTCCCCCTGAAATCTGAGATGTTCCACCTCCTGGTTGGTCATTCTGTCCATCACGCTAACAGCTGTGAAGTTTTCATATTTGCCCAAATCTATGCCCGTTATGTAAAAATGGTTCGGATTATAATCCAAGGGAAACCCATAATCCTTTAAGCACGCATTAAACCCCTGAAAAACCATTGCGTCCTCTTGGGGCTCGGCTTCGTATTCCTGTTTAAAAATGAAATCAGGTAAGTTCTTTTTCTCCAATTCCCACTTGTCTTTTGTAAAATAAGGGTTGTCTATTGATTTCCAGGTAAACCCTCCTCCTTCTTCTGTTGCCTTTCTCCACAGCCTCCAGAACCAATTCCTGCCAAAAGGCGTTGAAATATAATATCTTTTACCCAGCCTCATACCCGTAGCGGGACTGATATACCTCTGATTAACTACCTCGGGTATCTTAGAACACTCATCAGCTACGACTATAGCATATTCCTTTCCCATTATCTGGTCGGGTTCGGCCGCAGAACGGCAATCTATCACATTACCCCATTTAGTCTTCACCTGCTGAGGAAGCCTCAAACTAACCTTTATTTCCGTAGGAAACGCCTTAGCTACCCATTCAGCGATATATTCAACAATCCTGCCGCATAAAGTATAACTAGGAGCAACAATCAACACATCCTTCCCCTCTAATAATCCCTTAAGGGCAAAGTAAGCACATAAAGCAGTCTTTCCTCCCCTCTTACCGGCCATAATAACTATCTGGTCAGACTTGCAATTCAATACCTCTATCTGCTTGTCATGCCTTTTGGGGCTATAAGGACTCCACCCTATCTTCTCTTGTAATTTAGCATCATCCACAATAGGGGTGGTAACTCTCTGCCTTTCGGTTTGTTTAGTAGCGGCTTCTTTCTCTATTAAAGATAATAAATTATTAATCGCCACAACCTTGTCCCTATTAGCCATTTTACTCTTGAAAACAAGGTCTTCCAGTTCCTTTTTTAAACTATCATATGATGCTCTTTTTCTTCTCATTTATTCGTAAATTGGTTTTTAAATATTTTCTGCAGGAGGGGTATTATATATATTCTCACGCCTGCCTTCCGGGGGTAGGGGGGGGTCTAATC
>PWTL01000116.1 GCA_003562845.1 Candidatus Acetothermia bacterium | reverse complement strand
CTCCAAGCCCATGTACTGAGCAGGCACTACGCCGAATCGTGCTTCCACTCTGTTTGCCCAGACCGCTTCGAAGCTCGGACATCCAGGTATCTGGGTGTGGAGGTCGATCCGCACCGGGGCCACTCCCAGCTGGATGATCCAGCCTGGCTCAACTAGGTCCTCGACCGTATAACCGAAGTCCACCCCGCCGAAGAAATCCCGCAGAGCCGCCAGCACACGTTCGGCGTTGTCGGCGGTGGGATCGACAAGGACGTCAAGATCCTTCGTCGCTCGGGGACGCGCGTGATACGCCACCGCGTGAGCGCCGACGATCAGGTAGCGTACGCCATGGCTCTCTAATGCGGCGATAAACTCTTCGTAGTCTTGGGATACCACTTTGTCCTCGCGCCTTCAGACAACTCTCGAGTGCCGCGCCGACCGCATCCACCCGCTCCTCTGGTGTGAGCCCCTCGTACCAAAAGCGGAAATCTTCCGCCTCCGCCTCTTCTTGGCGCACTCTGCGGATGGTCCAGGTCCGGCCGCCCCTCTCCACGTGCTTACTCCGCTCGTTCATACCTTACAAAGCTTACAGGATTACCTCGTGCAGGACGACCCAGCGCGCCCGTCGGCCGCGGGGAGAGTTCGCCAATCAAGGAATGTGCCCTGGGGCACAAGAGACTCAGGATTGACAAGCGTCACGTGACACCTTATGGTTGGTGGGTGATCAGAACCTTCGCAAACCGGCACACCTTCGCATCCCCCCGGGGAATCGTCTCCACAAGCTCCGGGGTGACCGGGGAGGTCAACACACGATCGCCAGCAACGACCAATGGCGCATTTGTTCCCGGTTTGTTGAGGGCGATGCTTACGATGTTGAGATTACGGACTATCACTGAGGAGGGTGACCAATGAGCATTCCCAACGTGAGAAAGAAGGAAGTTAGGCCGATCCACCCAGGTGAAATGCTGCGGGAGGATTTCCTTCCCGACTACGGCCTGACAGTTTCGGGACTCGCAGAGGCGCTCGGCGTTTCACGCCAGTCCGTAAACGAGCTGCTTCGCGAGAGGAGATCAGTGAGCCCGCACATGGCGCTCCGGCTTTCACGTCTGTTCGGCAACTCGCCCGAGTTCTGGCTCAACGCGCAGCAAGCCGTTGATCTGTGGGATGCGAGCCAGGAGGTCGGCCCCGAGGTGGACCGGATCAAGCCCTTGACCACGGCCTAACATGGGGCTGCCAGCGCCTGAGGACCCCAGCCCTGGACCTCGATCGATGTCCGACCAGAGGCTCTTGCCCGCTTCCGCTCCCAAGGAGGCTTTTCTCATGATTGGCGGTAGGGGAGGGTCGGTTGACAGGACGCTGCACGGGAAGGCAGACTGGCCCCGCGGTGAGCTGTTCGGGAGCTGTGGGCGTGGAGGGCAGGATGATCAGTTGTCGGGGAGCGGCGGAGACCTACGTGGTGCGCGAGCGGGCCAGGCTCCTTCGGCGCGGCGTGCGGCGGGAGATCGCTGCCCTGCGCGACCTGTGGCTGGGCACGCCCGCCATGTTCCCGCTGACCTTGCAGCTCGGGCTGCTCGGGGCGCTGGCCGTGGCCTATGTGGCGTTGGGCTGGTGGGCACTCGTCCACTTCGAGCGCCGCGCCCGCCACCACGGCCTGGAAGGGTTCTGAGCGCCTTTGCAGAAGGCTTGGGCAGCTGTCGGACCTCCCAGCGACAACCTGCCGGAGCATTTGCCGATTGACGGCGGTGCTCACGTCCGCGGGTTGCCTTCCGCGGACATCCCCTTCTATATTCTGTTGACGGGTACGTGTCGGGGATGGACTGGCTGGGGGGGGAGATCTATGCCAGCGAGTGGTGTGCAGCGACGGGTGTTTGGTTTGACGCCGGCGCCGGAAGCGCCCGGTGCTGGAGGCCCCCGCGGCGCGGCAAGCTCCGGCGAGCCTCGGTGTGTGGGCTGCTCTCAAGAAGCCAGGGCAAGATGTATCCTGTCAGCCATACCCCCAGAGGTAATCCCGGAGTTCGCCCCGCTGTTTTGCGCCCGCGAGTACGACGAAGGCGAGGAACTGTTTGCCCAGGGAGCTCATACCGGCTGCACTTGGATTCTGTGCAGCGGACTGGTCAAGCTGTGGGTATACCATGGTGCGAACCCTCCCCTCCTCCTGGGGATTGCCCGGGCGGGAGACCTGCTCGACGTGGCCGGCGCCGGACAGCATCCGTACTCGGCGCGTGCGGCCGGCCCGGTGGTGGTCACGCTCCTCCCCCCTGGTGCTCAGCAGGCGCTTGCGCGCCGGTGGCCGGAGTTGACAGCTCGGATGAGCGAGCGGAGCGGACAGGCGTGCCGCATCCTTGTGGAGCGTCTGGCCCATCTTGCGGGATCTCGACTGTACACCCGTGTGGCCGGCCTTCTCGTTCAGCTTCTAAGCTGGCATGGAAGGGGGCCCGAGAACGAGGCGGTGGAGATACCTGTCCCCCTCACCCAAGGCGATTTGGCCCTGATGGTGGGCGCCTCGCGACAGGCGGTGGGGACAGTGCTGCGCGAGATGGAGGTGCAGAGAGTCATCGTTCGCCGTGGCCGGTATGTGAGGGTGCTGCGGCCGGAGCAGCTGCGCGCGCTGGCCCGGGGCGAAAGCGAACCACCGCCAGAGACTCCCTGAGCGTCCCTACGAGAACTCAGTCCACCAGCCCCCCTTCTTTCGTCGCCGCTCCAACCGGGCACGACTGCGTCAGGCCATCTTCCGAACAACCACCACCGTGCCTTCGTACGGCGCTTTTCGTCTCCGACACTCGCGGCAAGCCGCAAGCCCAGCGACAGGACATTCGTCCCAATGACAACTAGGTGACAGACAGCCAACCGAATCAACCGCTATGATTGACCTGACGGAAACAACTACGGCGCCGGCTTCCCTGATGAGGGCGCGTTCTTGATGACAGATGAGGGTGGCGTGTACCCCGAGCGGTGAAACGGCGCGAGACGGAAAGGAGGTGCGCAATGCGGAAAGTGTTGTTGGTGTTAGCGGCGGTGCTCTTGGTTGGCGTTG
>PWTL01000089.1 GCA_003562845.1 Candidatus Acetothermia bacterium | reverse complement strand
GCGTCCTGACCGACCAGATTTCTGATTTATTGTTCACCACTGAGCGTACTGCGCTGGACAATCTCACACAGGAGGGCATCGATCCGGCGCGGGTGCATTTTGTGGGCAATGTGATGATTGACACCCTGTACTACAATCTGCAGCGTGCCAAGCCGGCTACGGAGACTCTGGCGGCCTTGGGCATCGACCCTGAGCGCATTCTTGGTTCCGCCGGATTTGCCCTGCTCACGCTGCATCGTCCATCCAATGTCGATGATGCCGTGATACTCGCTCGGTTGGTCGATTGTCTAAACCGCATTGCTCAAGACTTACCGCTGGTGTTTCCTATCCACCCGCGTACCCGCAACCGTCTGGAACAGTTTGGATTGCTGCCGCGCCTGAGTCCAGAACGCATTATCTGTACCCCACCCTTAGGCTATTTGCAATTACTGGGTCTGATGCGGCAAGCTCGTGTGGTGCTGACGGACTCCGGCGGTATCCAAGAAGAAACCACTGCTTTGGGTATCCCCTGTATTACCCTGCGTGATAATACCGAGCGCCCGATTACCCTAAGCGAGGGTACGAATACTTTGGTGGGTAATGACCCGGCACGGATTCTCGCCGCGTTGGCAGCGACCTTGCAGCACATTACTCAAAAACGCTCAATACCGGAGCATTGGGATGGTCAGGCGGCGGAGCGGATTGTGGCTGTTTTAATAAAGCACTATACTTTTTCTTGACCTTCTAACCACAGATCCAACATCATCAGTACCCAAACTAATTCGCCGTAATAGGCGGCATGTTTATCTCGGTGTAGCCTTAGCAATTCGTCAATAAACTGTGGACGAATAAATCCACGGGTTTTGATTCGCGATAGTGAATCAAGCGCCAAATCTTGCAGTGGCTGATGATTTTGCATCCAGATACCAAAAGGCAGACCAAAACCGTGTTTCTTTTTCTCAAGAATGGATCTGGGTAGAAACCCTTGGCTGGCTTGTTTGTAAAACCACCGAAGATTGGAACCTCTAAGCTTATCTTTAGATGGAATACGGGTAGATAGTAATACTAGTTCATCGGTAAGCATAGGATAGATTACCTCAATACCCGCTAGGCGACAGGCAGTATTGACCTTCACCAAATCATTATCATGAAGGGTGAAATGCCAATCTAAGTACATCATTCGATTAAGTTTGGATGCGTTATCAAGTGCAGCAAATAGCCTGCGTTTTAGCGTCCGAGGTTCATGGATGTCAATGCTTTCGATAAATCCATCCTCAAATACCGTTTGTGGATTATGTCGTTCTAAGAAAACATAAGTATCCATTCGATCAGGCAAAGGAGTACGCGCTTGGGACACATAGCTATATGCTTTACGCAATACTGGCATTTTTGCCAGTGGCTTGGTGCTGATGAACAATAAGGATTGCAGCCAAAGTGGCCATTGATTAAAATATTCAAAAATGCCCTGTTTGGCGTAGCGCTCATTACCCGCAAATAGTTCATCGCCTCCATCACCTGCTAGCAATACCTGAAAGCCTTGCTCGCGGGCGCATTGGGCGCATAAAAATGCAGGCAACAATGAAGAATTACCAAACGGTTCATCTGCACCCATGGCGACCAGTGGTAACCACTGGGTGATGTCTGCCGGTGTCACATAATGCTCATAACCTTTGGCATGAAAATGCTGCCGTGCGATTCTTGCGTATGCCATTTCGTCATAGCCGGGAACATCAAATCCGATAGAATAAGTTTGAGCCACTTCTACAGACTGGGCTAACATGCCTGCGACTGTTGAACTGTCCAAACCGCCGCTGAGAAATGCGGCTACTGCTTGGTCGGTTGGTTCAGCGACTGCCGTTTCTACCGCAGATCTGATGATGGCCAACATTTCTTTGCCCGACGCTGCAAGGTCTATCGGGGTTTCTGAAAACTTGGGGAGCCAGTAGGGTGAAATCTGCATCTCACCTTTTTGCCATTCAACCACATGACCTGCAGGTAATTTATGAATGCCGCAGTATATACTGCGTGGACTGGGAACAAAGTGACAGTATATGTAGTTGTAAAGCGCCTGTTGGTCGAGTTGCCGGTTTTTCGGACTAAGCTGTACCAAGGGAGCTAGCCTTGAACAAAAGCTGAAACCGGTGTTGTCCGACCGATAATACACCTGTTCAATGCCTATTTTGTCGATGGCTAGAAGAGCGTAATTCTGGGTCGGGTCTAAAATAGCTAGCACGAAGACGCCCGTAAGGTTTGCCAGAGTGAGTTTACCCATCTGTCGGTAATCCATGGCCAGTGCTTGCAGGGTTGCGCTCAAGCTGGTAGCGTTTCGATAGCGTACTCGCCCAGCGATGGCTAGGATTAAACCATCATTTACCAGAATCTCGCCTCCAGCAGCGACACATAAGGCATTTTCTAGGCTGGCATGTATGCTATGTTCTAGCGTACTAGCGAGAATATACTGACTGTGTGGGGACACGGTGGAATTCATTTGCAGAGTTCCAGCAATGCCTGCAGTGGTGTGTTTGCTGGGCATGGATAGATCAGAATTTTTAGTCATATCGAGTGCGCACTGGGATACCTGAAAAGGGTATGGTAATCCGAACTACTGGGATGATCCAGAAATGAGAATCGCTATTTTTGGGATGGGTTATGTGGGTGCGGTGTCAGCAGCCTGTTTGGCTCGGGACGGACACAACGTGTTAGGAGTCGATATCGACCCCTACAAACTAGATCTGCTGCGCAGTGGCAATTCACCTGTTATTGAGGAGGGTATTCAGGAACTCACTCGGCAAGTGGTCGATGCTGGAAAACTCAGTGTGACTGATGATGTCAATGCTGCGGTTTGCCAATCCGATATTTCTTTCATTTGCGTGGGAACACCCTCTAGGAAAAACGGAAGCCAAGATCTTGCCGCTATTGACAAAGTTGCGCAACAAATTGGTCAGGCTTTAGCTTACACCGATCATTATCATACGGTAGTTCTACGCTCTACCGTCAGACCAGGCACTACTTTAGGCAAGGTCAAACCTATTCTGGAGGACTATTCTGGTCGACGGGTAGGTGAACACTTTGGGCTTGCCTTTCAGCCCGAGTTTTTAG
>PWTL01000083.1 GCA_003562845.1 Candidatus Acetothermia bacterium | reverse complement strand
GTCTCCGTCGGGGATTCCGTCCTCCCCGAGGAGCATGCTCTCCCGCCGGGAGAAAAGGTCGGGCACGTTCTGGGACCGGGAACGTGCTTCCTCGTCGTAACGGTCGCACCGTGCGCCGTAGTAGAAGCGGTCGGTGTCCGAGAAGCGAACCTCGCTGATTTGGCACACGTTGGGACAGCCCCGGCAGGTGAAGCGACGAGTCTGATACTCTCTCTGCGAAAGATCGAACCCCTGGAAGCGGCTCATTCCATAGCCTCCCTGGCGATCAACGCCACGCCGAGCGCGCCGGTGACCTCGAAATGGGGCGGGACCTGGACAGGCTTTCCCAGCAGGGTGGAGAAGGCAGCTACAACGGCCTCGTTGCCCGCCACCCCCCCTTGGAAGAACACGCGCTCGCCAACGGGCCGATCGCCGACCACGCGATTGAGGTAATTCAAGGCGATGGAGTACGCCAGGCCCGCGGAGAGGTCGCGCTTGGCCGTCCCGCGGTTTTGGTGGTGGATGAGGTCCGACTCCATGAACACTGTGCACCGTTCGCCCAAGGGCACCGGTCGTGGCGCGCGAAGCGCGGAGCTTATCATCTCCTCGAGCGAGAGGTCGAGCCGGGCTGCTTGTTCCTCCAAGAACGATCCCGTCCCCGCGGCACAGGCTTTGTTCAGCGAGAAGTCCACTACTACGCCGAAATCGAGACGCACGAACTTGGAATCCTGCCCCCCGATTTCCAGAATAGTGTCCACAGTAGGGTCTATGGCCACGGCAGCACGGGCCTGCGCGGTGATCTCGTTCTTGACGATGTCGGCGCCTATGTAGCGAGCCACGAGTTCCCGTCCTGAGCCCGTGACTCCAACGCCACGGATCTTGTCGGCACTCACCTGTTGGCCCAAGGAGTGGAGCACCTCCCGTGTCGCCCGCAGGGGATCGCCGCGGGTCCGGAGGTACGCTTTGGCCACCAGACGGCCGTCGCGGTCGATCACGGCCCCCTTGGTGCTGACAGAGCCGACGTCGATCCCCAAGTAGAGCTGCTGGGCGCTGTCTCGTGTGGGAACCTCCACAGTGGTAGCTGGGGGTGCTTGTAGCGGGTCAAAGGTGTCCACATCGGCTCCTTCGCTTTCCTCCACCGCGGCCTGGAGACGCTTGCGGGCAATCGGCCAGCGGAAAGCCTCTTGGTTCTCGCAGCCGAGCGCTGCACCGATAGCTGCCATCAGCACTTCGTGCTGCGGGACGATGAGCTGCTTGTCGGACACGTTCAGCACGCTCCGGAATGCCTGGACCATTCCTTGGTTCCGGGATACCCCCCCTTGGAAGAGGATCGGAGGGTGGAAGGGCTTCCCGCGCCCCACATCGGAGCGGAAGTTCCGCGCCAGAGCCATGCACAGCCCCCCGAGGATTTCGGGGAGGGGAGTCCCCACTTGCTGCAGGTGGACGATGTCTGACTTGGCGAATACCGCGCAGCGGCCGGCGATGTACGGCGGATCCTGCGCTTGGGCGGCGAGCTCCGAGAACTCCTCGGTGGACAGTCCCAGCCTGCCCGCCTGCTGTTCGAGGAACGACCCCGTTCCGGCCGCGCACTGCGTGTTCAGAGCGAAGTCCGAGAGCTCCAGCCTTCCGGATTGCTCTTCGAGGACGAGCAGTTTGGAGTCCTGTCCCCCGATCTCGATCACCGTCCGCGCCTGTGGGTAGAAGCGTCGCACGGAGGCAGTCTGCGCGACCAGCTCGTTTACGTAGGGGGCTTGCAGTGCATTGCTCAGGAGTCGGCCGCCGGAGCCGCTCACGGCGACGCCTGCCACTTCCCGCGAGGAGCCAGACAGGAGCTCGTCCAGGATCTCGAGCACAGTGGCCAACGGGGTCCCCGCCGACGGGCGGTATACTCCCTCTACCACACGGTCAGACGGGTCGAGAAGCACCACCTTGACGGTGAGGGAACCAACGTCGACGCCCGGCCTCAGCGTTTCGGCCATTGTGGGGCACAGAATACCGGGCCGAGGTTGGCTGTCAAAGCGCCGTTCATCGATTACTGCCGCCACAGGCGGTGCCGTAGTCCCACTGCGGCCACCAGAGCGAGGACTGCTACTGCCGCGATCACAGCGAGTACGGCGGCCCCGGGGACAGGGATGGCCAGACCGATCACCAAGCCCACAAGACCCGCACCTACGGTCAGCAATATCGTAAACATCCATCCACGTATTGCGTGCATAAGGGGAGCTTACCTCCTTGCGCCCTGGCCCTCAAACAGTTGGACGACGCCGAAACCGACCCAGTTGAGGCAGGAAAGCACTAGGAGCCATGCCACAAGAAAGGTAATCGCTGGAAGCAGGGCCAGACGGGTTACGCTGAGAGACAAGGTCCAACGGGGCCTGGCGAGTCCCTTCCCTCGGCCGGCATACACTCCTCCGAGCAGCGCGTCGCCGCGTGACCGGGTAAGCCTTCGCTCGCTTATCGCACCTCCCGGCTGCAAGTGTACCATTGCCCCTGTCGCTGAGCCTTGCCCTGATAGTGGTCGGCGGGGTAGGCTCGCGTTCAGGGCAGTCGCCACATCCTTTGCGGGCTGTCCTCTTGGGGAGTGAGCTGGGGTTGACTGAGGTCGGTGCGGCGCTTGCGGATCCCGTCCCGTGGATTTGTCTTGCCTTGGTTGTGGCGACCGTGTGGGCAGCGCGGCATAGCCGCCTGCTCTCAGCGCTCCTGGGTATGTGTGTTCTGATTCTGTACGTACTTTCTGTGGCGCCGGGATCCGATCTTCTCTTGCGCCCGTTGGAGGAGGCATTCCCTGCGTTGGCTCAGGTGCCCGTAGAGCCGGTAGCCGCTGTCGTGGTGTTGAGCGGGGGAGACGGTTGGTGGGCTGATCGTCCCGTGACCAGCGCGCTCTCCACTTCGTCCACCGACCGCCTGGTGGAGGGGATCAGAGTGTGGCGACTGGTGGGTGAAGGAGCGAAGCTGTTCATGGTGGGGGGGAGCGGGGTGCCCGGCGTCCAGGCCGAGGCGCCGGCGCTAGCACAAGCGGCGCGGACGTTGGGCGTCCCCGAGGGGGTGGTGGTCTGGGAGTCGGCGTCGCGCAACACCCACGAGAATGCGCTTGCGGTCCGCGCCTTCCTCGAAGACAGGCCGTTCATCCTGGTCACCTCAGCATTTCACATGCCCAGGGCCATGGAGGCCTTCCGTCGCCTGGGAATGGAGCCGATCCCCGCCCCGTGTGGACATGCAGCGCGGCTGGCGTACAGCGGATGGAACTGGCTTCCACAGGCGCAGACCCTGTGGCGCTCGGCCCAGGCCCTTCGTGAGCACGTGGCCCGCGCTTGGTACCGTTTTCGCCATGGATCGGCACAGGATGTCGTTGTGTCTGAGGCGGGCCACAGCTAGAATCCTGCGGGTGATAGAGACGTGTGCCTAGCTGTACCGATGAAGGTCGCTGCTGTCGAGGGCAACATGGCCACTGTGGAGGCCGGCGGAGTCCGTGCTCGTGCTCGCCTTGACGCCCTCGGTGAGCCAGTGTCGTTGGGAGATTATCTTCTTGTCCACGCCGGTTTTGCCATCCGTAGGCTTGACCCTGGCGATGCGCAGGAGACTTTGAGGTTGCTGGACGAACTCCTGGCGGCCGGAGATGAAGGCTGACCAGTTCGCCCTGCGGGACCCGCTGCGCGGCCAGGCGCTGGCCCGGGCGCTACAACGCCTGGCTCCGGAGCGGCCAGTGCGCATCGTGCACGTCTGCGGGACTCACGAGATCACGATCTCCGAGCACGGTTTGCGGCACGTCCTACCGGAAGGTGTTTCTGTGCTGGAAGGACCGGGGTGCCCGGTTTGCGTCACCTCGACTGTAGACTTGGACCGCGCAGTGCGCCTCGCCGAACAAGGGGTGGCTGTGTGCACCTTTGGCGACATGATGCGTGTTCCCGGCAGCAGGAAGACGCTGGACGAGGCGCGTGCCCTTGGCGCCCCGGTGCATACTGTCCTCTCGGCGGCGGATGCAGTGGGGCTGGCGAGGAAGAACCCCGCTCAGGACGTCGTCTTCTTCGCTGTGGGGTTCGAGACGACTGCTCCGGGCACGGCAGCTGTCCTGCTTGACGATCCTCCCGGCAACTTCTCCGTTCTCTGTTCGCACAAGCTCATCCCTCCTGCTGTACAGAAGCTGGTGAACATGCCGGGCACTGGCTTGGATGGGCTGCTTGCGCCGGGCCATGTGTCTACGGTCATTGGGGCGGGGGCATATGCCGGCCTCGCCGGTGAGCACTGTATACCGGTGGTAGTCGGCGGGTTTGAGCCTCTGGATGTCCTGTACGCTCTGCTTTTGTTGCTCAGGCAGGTGGCGGACGGACGTGCACAGGTGGAGAACGCCTACCCGCGTGCCGTGAGTTGGGAGGGCAACAGGCAGGCGCAGAATCTCCTGGCGACGGCGTTCCGGGTGTCCGATGCCAAGTGGCGGGGGATCGGGGAAATACCTTGTTCTGGTTTGGCCGTACGGGCCGAGCTCTCGCGTTTTGACGCGGCCCTGAAGTATGACGTCCCGGCTGTGGAAGGGCAGGAGGTTGTCCCCGGCTGTCGCTGTGCCGATGTGTTGGTGGCACGGGCTGTTCCCAGCGACTGTCCGCTATTCGGGGGGGAGTGCACCCCGCTTACGCCTGTGGGGCCGTGCATGGTGGGGGCGGAGGGAGCATGCGCGGTGTGGCATCGTCACGGGGAGAGGCCGGCGCTATGAAGGAGCGCCGTGAGCGCATCGGGGCCATGCACGGGGCGGGCGGCGAAGTCATGGGTCGCCTGCTCTCCGAACACATCCTCCCCAAGTTCGCCTTGCGGTCGGCGGGGCCCGTGGGCCTGGATGCGCTGGACGATGGGGCGTCGCTCTCCCTCCCCGACGGGGAGGTGGTGGTGACTACGGATGCCCACGTGGTGCACCCGCTGTTCTTCCCTGGAGGAGACATCGGAAGGCTGGCGGCTTGTGGGACCGTGAACGACCTGGCAGCGATGGGGGCGCGCCCTGTGGCCTGCACGCTGGCCATGGTGGTGGAGGAAGGCTTCCCCCTGGACGAGCTGGACACGATTCTTTCCTCGTGTGCTCAGATCCTCTGGGAGACGGAGACCGCGCTCGTCGCCGGCGACACCAAGGTCATGGGACGAGGGGAGCTGGACGGGGTCGTGCTAACTATGACCGGGATCGGTGTGGCGCAACGTGTGATACGCGATTCTGAACTGCAGGCGGGAGACGTGCTCCTGGTGACGGGTCCGGTGGGAGATCATGGGATGGCCTTGATCGCCGCACGGGAGGAGTTTCACCTGGAGAGCGACCTTCTCTCCGATGTGGCCCCGTTGTGGCCGCTGATCGGGGAGTTGCTGGCGGAAGTGCGGATCACGGCCATGAAGGACCCCACGCGAGGGGGGTTGGCGGCGGCCGTCAACGAGATGGCGCGCAAGGGGGAGATAGGGGTTGAGCTGGACGAGAAGAGCATCCCTGTGCGAGCTCAGGTGCGAGCGGTGGCCAACCTCCTGGGCCTTGATCCCCTGCAGGCGGCCTGCGAGGGACGGGCGGTGCTGGGTGTCTCCCCTGCTGACGCTCAACGTGCGCTGGAGATCCTGCACAGGACGGAATTGGGAAAGGACGCAGCGATCATCGGGTGGGTCGGGGAACACAGGCCGGGAAAGGTGGTGCTAAATACCTCTGTCGGCGGACGGCGCTTGTTGGAAATGCCTCTGGGAGACCCGCTTCCCCGCATCTGCTAAGGTTGGGGATGAGCACCCTTGCGGAAGTCGGCGACGAGGAACGTGTGGTCGGAGGGTTTCTCCAGCCGGCGGGGCGCAACGTCGATCCAGGAGCCCACGGAGTGCTCCGCCAACGGCGTAGTCGCCCAGATGTGGTCCACGCGCCAGCCGATGCCCCGCTCTAGAGCCCCACGAACGCGGTAATCCCAGAACGTGTACTGCTCCGGCTCCTCCGGGTGATGCCGGCGGAACACGTCCACGAACCCCCAAGCGCGTACTTCCTCCAGCGCCGCTCTGGACTCGGGGTGAAAGTCGACGTGGGATTTCAGCCGCACGGGATCGTGCACGTCGATCTTCTGTGGAGCCACATTGAAGTCCCCGCACCACAGAAGAGGTTCATGGGGGCTGAAGTGACGCTCGAAGTAGCGACGCAGCCGGCGCAACCATTCTAGCTTGTAGGTGAATTTCGGTGAGTCGGCCTTCTCCCCCATGGGGACGTAGGTGTTGACGATGGTGACCCCGGACACCGTGAGGCGGATGAGTCGAGCCTCATCAGGAGGATCGCCGTCGTCCAGTCCGAATGCTATGTCCTCGGGTTTAGCTCTACAAGCAACGGCCACCCCGGCGTGGGACTTCTGACCGCGGAAGGCTACGTGGTAGCCGTTTGTGTGAAAAGCGTCTACGGGGAAGTCGTGGTCCTGGACCTTTGTCTCCTGCACGCAGAGGGCGTCCGGTCGGTGGGTGGCCAACCAGTCGGCGATGATGCCCAGCCTAACGCGGAGCGAGTTGGCGTTGAACGTTGCCACTCTGAACAGCTCATGCATCGACCGTCCTCCCTCCAGAGTTGCCTCGTAGCGCGAAAACTCTCCTGTGCCCCCCCTGAGCCTACCGCGCGGGGGGCGTGTTGTCGACGTTGCCGTTGACGCAGTAGAATCCATGGATCAGAGGAATATCAACGTTTCGCTCCGCCTCAAGGGGGGGTAGTCCGGTTGTCTCACGTTGACCGCAGTTCTGAGCACTTGATTGCATTCCTTCGGGAGCTCAACCGTACCCGTAACCTGGAGGCGTTGGCCCAGGTGGTGATCGAGCACGCGGTGGCCCTTGTGCCGGGAGCCCAGCGCGGTTCGTTCATGCTCCTCAACCGAGAGAGAGGCTGCTACGAGTTTAGAGCGGCGGTGGGTTGGGACATGGAGAAGCTGCGCCATGTCTGTATCCCGGAAGCCAAGGCCCTGCAGAAGATCGTGTACGGAGATCACCCGGCGATCATTCGTGAACCGTACCGACAGAACTACGTGCATGGCCTGGGGGAGCTAGGGGACACCTTTCGCGATATGTTCGGCCCGGACCAGGCCATTCTCTCCTTTCCCATTTCCTACGAGGGCGAGGTGATCGCCTACCTGAACTTGGATAACGTGGAGGATCCACACGCCTTTCGCGAGGAGGATTTCCAGCTACTCGCGGTTGTGGAAGAGGAGATCGCGGTGGCCCTGCGGGCCGTGCTCGGGAGGGAGCGGCTTGCGGAACTAGAGAGGTTCTTTCGCCTGCTCTTCGAACGGCTGGCAGACGCGGTGTACATCACGGAGTTCGACGGGACCATCGTGCGGGCGAACCAGGCGGCGAGCGAACAATCGGGATACACAGCTGATGAGCTCGTGGGGATGAACGTCATGCATGATCTCGCCCATCAGGAGCCGAAGATGACCTATCAGCAGGCGATCGACCTCCTGGAGGAAGGGGAGATCGTACGTTTTGAGGAGGTCAAGCGGAGGAAGGATGGCTCGCTATACGTGACCGAGTGCGCGGTTACGAGGTTCGAGTATCGGGGGCGACAGGTGACCCTCTCGGTAAACAGGGACATCACCGAGCGCAGGGAGGCGGAGAGGAACCTGGAGAGGCGCAATAGAGAGCAGGAAGCGCTGCTCGCGGCGTCGAGGCCCCTGACCGCTACCTTGCACTTGGACGAGCTTCTGTCGCGGATCCAGGAACAGGCTGCCTCGTTGCTCTCCTGTGACAGCTTTTTCGTCGCCCTGCTGGACAAGCGCAGAAAGAAGCTGCGGCTGGAGCTGATGGTCGAGCGGGGCGCTTCGCTGGGGAAGCACACCGTGGACGCGGATCCCGAAGGTAGCCTCACCGCTTGGGTGGCTCATACGGGACGATCCCTGTTGATCAGAGATACGGAGTCGGAGCCCCTGCCTGCGCCTTTTCGCCAAGTGGGAGAGCCGACCCGCTCCTGGCTTGGCGTTCCCCTTTTGGTAAAGGGTGAGGTGGTGGGGGTGATGTCCGTGCAGAGCCTTTCGCCCCACGCCTTCTCCGAGGACGACCGGCAGCTTCTGGCGGCATTCGGCGGACTGGCGGCCGCCGCCATCAGCAACGCGGAGTTGCACACGGGGATGGCTACGTTGCAGGGGAAGCTGCTTGCAGTGGAGCGCGCGGCTCGGGGGATGAAGCTTGCCGAGACCAAGGCAGAGCTCTATCGGTGCCTGGTGGAGGCCACTGGGGAGATCTTCGGCTACGAGGCGTGCGGGATCTTCGAGGCGGAGGAGGGCGCGCTGAGGGCGGCTGTGCTGCAGGAGGGCGAGCTAAGCTTGGGTAAGCGTTTGCCGATAGACGGTCCAGGCATCACGGTTGCCGCTTGGAATGAGGGGAAGACTCTGTACGTGCCTGACGTCAGTGCCGACGAGCGCTACCTGAAGGGCGTGCCGGAGACCAAAAGCGAGCTGTCGGTTCCGTTCGGTGAGGGCGCGCGGCAGGTCGGAGTGTTCAACGTGGAGAGCCCGGTGGAAAGAGGGATTCCTCTCGAAGACAGGAATCTGCTTGAGATTATGGTCTCGCATATGGCTGCCTCACTGTCCGGACTGGAACGTTTGGAGGCTGTGAGGTCGCTTTCGGCGAAGCTGGAGCGTCTCCACCATGCGGTAGATGAGATGCAACGCTGCACTGATGTGGAGGGGTTGTGCCACACATCAGTGCGCATCGCCTCCGAGGTACTGGGAATGTCTATGTGCGGTATAGGGTTGGCACAAGGAGAGTATTTGGTACCGGTTTCATCCTCAGGTGGCGCCGATGAACTGGGGCGCGCCATACGCCGGGGAGAAGGGGTGGCGGGCAAGACCTGGGAGGGCGGGCGGACCATGTGGGGCAAGGTGAGCGACTTTCCGGTTGCCGAGCTTGTGACCCCCGAGATCAAGGGGGTGATCTCGGTTCCCGTAGGGCACGAGGGGGTGTTCCAGGCGCTCACTAGCTCCGAGGAGGGGTTTACGTCCGCCGATGTGACGCTGGCGGAGATCCTTGTCGGCCATCTGTTGGGGGAACTGGAGCGCATCCGGCTGGAAGAAGCGCTGCGTGAACAGGCCACGCAGGACGCGCTGACGGGTCTGTACAACAGGCGTTTCCTGTCCGAGGTCTTGGAGAGGGAGATGACGCGAGCGAAGCGTTACGGGCACCCCATATCGGTGATCATGGCCGATATAGACGACTTCAAGCAGGTAAACGACCGCTTGGGGCACCTGAAGGGCGATGAGGTGCTGCGGGAGGTGGCCGCCCTCCTCCGGGATAGTGTTAGGGACAGCGACTATGTGTTTCGCTATGGCGGGGAGGAGTTCGTGATCCTGATGCCCGAGACGGAGGACCGGGCTGGTGAGGCGATAGCACGGTTGCGGGCAGCGGTGGAACGTTGGGCGAAGTCCGCCGAACTGGGGGATCTCCAGTTCGGACTGACCATGGGGTCGGCCGTATGGGATCCACGCAGCGAGCAAGAGGCGACCCCGGAGTCGGTATTACAGCGGGCGGACCAGGTGTTGTACGGGTTCAAGAGAAGCAAAGGGCGCTAGGTTCGGTTGTTGCTCGGCAGGTCGGCGTCCTCGCTGAAGGGACACCCCCAGGCAGTCGACTTCAGCGTCAGGCCATCGGTGGCTGCGACTACGGGAATCCCCAGCCTGTCGGTGGCCTGCGCGGCCAACTTGCGCGGACCTGCACGGAGCATTGTCGTGCCGAAGTGCGTCAGCACTGCCAGGCGGGGGCGCACCTCTCGGACGAGTTCAAGGCCCTCGGGAAGCGAAAGGTGCTCCACATCGGGTGTCCACTCTCGACAGACGATGTTAAGGACAAGGAGTACGCATCCGGCGTACCTCTCGGGAAGGTCGTCGGTCATCCTCCCGTCCACCACGAAGCCCAGCCGGCCGTGTGCTGAGTCGAACAGGAGGCCGTAGGTCTCCACGCCGTGTTGACGCCGGACAGGGATCAGTTGCACGTTTCCTACTTGTACCGGCTCGCCGTCCTGCCAGACGTGGATCTGTTGTGGGTAGTCACGGACATAGCGCAGGACAACCGGATCCTCTCCCTGCAGGGCATCCGAGGGCGCGAGGAGAGCTCCCCGCTTTCGGCGCCCGCCCTCGGCCATCGCCTCCAACAGGACATTGGTATCGGACGAGTGGTCCAGGTGCTTGTGGGAGAGCAACAGCCCGGACAGTCTCTCCGGGGCGAGGGCCGGCCGGGCACGGCGCATACGCAGAAGAGTCCCCGGGCCCGGGTCCAACAGGAGTTGCGTGTGGTCTAGCTCAAGCCAAGTCCCCGCCGAGTAACGCAGTTGGCGAGCGACCACAAACCGTGCTCCCGCTGTGCCGAGGAATCTAATTTGTCCCATAGCGCCCATGCTGATGCTGCTTGCGAAGAAGGCCCGCGAGCGCCGTCGCAGCTATAACTGGACCCGCCCCCGCAGGGCACGCCCCAGGGTTACCTCGTCCGCTGAATCCAGATCCCGGCCTGCAGGTATTCCCTGCGCGATCTGAGTCACACGCACCCCGGTGGGCCGCAGCTTGCGGACGATGT
Source organism: Candidatus Acetothermia bacterium (assembly GCA_003562845.1). Lineage (GTDB taxonomy): Bacteria > Bipolaricaulota > Bipolaricaulia > Bipolaricaulales > Bipolaricaulaceae > T3SED10-47. Next base: position 1,340 of record PWTL01000083.1, on the reverse strand, counting down.
GCATTCCGGTCAGATCACCTTCCATGTTCGGCTCCAGGGCGAGCAGCACTTCTTGGATGTGCTCCTCCTGTACGCGTCGGACGAGGTGGTCCACTGCCAGGTCGTCGGGCTCCACTCCTGCTGAGGGGCTCACCAAGCCACCCAGTACATGGTAGAGACCGTGAAACTCGCCGGTGCGCTCTACGGATTGGATCTCCCAGGGCCGGGCCACCACACACACTGTGCTGGAGTCACGCTTGTTGTCCTTACACACAGGGCATAGTTCGCCGGTGGCGAAGTTGCCGCAACGGCCGCAGGCCTTGACCTTCTCCTGCAAGGAACTTGTCGTCTCGCCCAATCGACGCGCCTCGTCCGGCTTGGCCAACAGGTAGAAGGCGATGCGCTCCGCTGAGCGGCGACCGATGCCTGGCAGCTTGCTCAGCGATGTGACCAACTCTTGCAGCGGCGGTATCACGGCATAAGCCCGGGCGGGAGGCCACCGCCCAGGTCGGCCATGAGTTCCTTGGCCTTCTCCTGAGCCTTGTCTTGGGCTTCCTGAACCGCGGCGACGGCGAGGTCTTGCAGCATTTCTACCTCGGCCGGGTCCACGACCTCCGCAGAAAAGGCCAGTTCCAACAGCCGGCCTTGGCCAGACACCGCTGCCCGAACCATGCCCCCTCCTGCAGTTGCCTCCACGCGCATTTCCTGCAGTTGCTTCTGGCGCTGGGCCATCTCTTCCTGGAGGCGCTGTGCCTGCTGCATCAGCTGTCTCATGTCTCCAAATCCCTTCATGCTGATTGCTCCTTCACAATGTCCCCTTCCAGAACTCGGGCTGCGAGTGCCGCCCGTTCTTCGAGCGATGGTCCGGGGTTCGCCTCACCCTCCCACTCGAGGTGAACGGCCAGCAGCGCGCCAAATTGCCTCTGTGCTGCCTGGTCCAAAGCCTCGCGCAACGGGGCCTCCTGCAGGCAATCATAATGGAAACGGTAGGCGGTCGGGAGGATGATGCGCAAGATGCCGTCGGCGAGCTGGTGGCTGGCTGGGAGTAGAAACGCCGCCAGAGAGCGTTTCTGCTGATAGCAGTCCGCGAGGAATGCTTGCCAAGCAGGATCCTGGGAAACGGCCTCCCGAGAAGCAGTGGAGGCTGTGGAGGGAGCCCAGCAGGGTGGAGGTGTAGTGGGTCCCTCAGGGGAGGAAGCAGCCTGGGCAGTAGTGTGGCTCGGTGTGGAAGCAGGGGGGGACTCGGTTCGCTGAGGTTGTTCTGCGGACGGCCCGCATAGCTCCAGGATTCCGAGCTCCACATGGAGTCGCCGGGAAACTACGCGGGGGAGCTCGGCCCTCCAAGTCACCAGAGCCCGGGC
>PWTL01000011.1 GCA_003562845.1 Candidatus Acetothermia bacterium | reverse complement strand
CTACTGAGTGGATGCGGCTTACCTCCAGGGCCTCCTCCAGCGAGAGTTCGGGGAGCACCCCTGGAAGACAGCGGGCCAGGAGTGACTTGCCCGCCCCCGGCGGGCCGACGAACAACAGGTTGTGCCCCCCGGCGGCGGCGATCTCCAACGCCCGTCTAGCGTGCTCCTGTCCGCGGACTACAGTCAAGTCGACAGCCGACGGCGGAGGCGTTTCCGAGGGCGCCTCCCCCTGCGCCTGTTCCAGATCTTTCTCCCCGCGCAGGAAACTGACCACGTCCTGCAAGGTACATGCAGGGTACACAGTGAGCCCATCGACCACCGCCGCCTCGCCGGCGGACTCCCGGGGCACGACCATCTCTCCCAGTTGCGCCGCCTTCACCGCCAGGGCCACCGCCAGGGTTCCCCGACCGGGGCGCAGCGCTCCGTCCAGCCCCAGTTCCCCGTGATAGGCAAGACCATTCGCTCTTTCGCGAGGCACCAGCCCCGCCGCGGCCAACAAGGCCACGGCCAGCGCCAGGTCGAGGCCCGCCCCCTCTTTGCGCAAGTCGGCCGGGGCGAGGTTCGCCGTTATTCGCCCCTCCGGCAGGCGAAGCCCCGCATTACGCAGAGCTGAACGCACTCTCTCGCGCGCCTCGCTGACTTCCTTCTCCGCCAGCCCGACGATGGAGAACGAGGGATAACCCCCGCCTGAGTCGCACTGCACCTCCACTAAGCGAGCCTCGACTCCGTACGGCGTCGCACTAACGGTCTTGGCGAACATCTTGTTCGGAGAATGCGCCCCTGATATGGCGGATGTCGTCAGGGCTGACCGCCACAACATCGAACCGTATTGGAAAGCCAGGGTCAAACGTGCCCACATAGAGGTGTGCCGCCCGCCACAGCCTGCGGAGCTTCGTCCGAGATAGAGACTCCTCGGGGGTTCCATAACGTGTTCCGGTACGACTCCGCACTTCGACGAACACAAGCGTGTGACCGTCCCGGGCCACGATGTCTACCTCGCCGCCCCTACACCGCCAGTTGCGGGCCACAATCGCCAGCCCCTGCTGCCGAAGGTGGACACAGGCGTATTGTTCTGCTTTTGCCCCTTTGTTCATTGGCTACACATCATAGCACATCTATACTCGTAGCGTAAACTCCATCGGTGGTGCTCTGCCCCGACGACACTGTGTGTCTGGACTTGGGTGCGGCCGCGTTGCGCCCGACGAGTTCGACGTACAAGTCAGCTGGGCAGTAAGGCGGGCAGACTCCTATACTCCCTATCATGCGCACCTTGATACGCGGCACAGCTGTGATCGGTGCCGGAGGAGAAGTTACGCCGGCGATGGACGTCGTTATCGAGGGCAATAGGTTCGCCAGTGTAGTGCCAGCTGGTCGGGCCCAGGGCCCGTTCGACAGGACGATCGAGGGCGAGGGAAGAATTCTCGCACCCGGCTTCGTCAACGCGCACACCCACCTGGCCATGACTCTGTTTCGCGGCAAGGCCAGAGACCTGCCGCTCATGCGCTGGCTGGAGGAGGAGGTCTGGCCCGTTGAACAGAAGCTAACCGCCGAGGACGTACGCTGGTTCTCCCTGCTGGGGCTGGTGGAGATGATCCGCTCCGGAACGGTGGCCTTCGCCGATATGTACTTCTTCATGGAGGAAACGGCGCAGGCAGTGGAGGAGGCAGGGCTGCGAGCGTTACTCTCCTACGGCATCATCGCTCCTACTACCGACCGTATCGAGCCGGAGCTCCGGAAGGCAGGGGACTTTGCCAGGGAGTGGAACGGCGCCGCCGAGGGGAGAATAGCCACGGCCCTCTCTCCCCATGCCCCGTACACGTGCCTTCCGGAGCTGTGGACCAAAGCTACAGGCCTGGCCCGCGAGCTCAAGCTCCCCATCCACACGCATGTTGCTGAGACCGAAGATGAGGTGCAGCGCATGCGAGCGGAGACCGGCCGCTCCCCGGTGGAGTGGCTGGAGGGCTTGGGAGCCTTCTCCGTTCCCACACTGGCTGCACACTGCGTTCACGTTTCGGAGAAGGATTGTGACATCTTGGCTGCCCATCAGGTAACAGCGGTCCATTGCCCGAGTTCCAACGCCCGCCTGGCCTGCGGGATTGCCCCGGTCGCCGACATGCTCAAGGCCGGGGTCAACGTGACCCTGGGAACCGATGGCCCCGGTTCCAGCGGAAGCCTAGATCTGATGAGGGAGATGCGCCTCGCCGCCCTGTTGGGGAAGCTTCGCCAACAAGACCCGCAGGCGATCTCCCCGGAAGTCGCGTTCTCCATGGCCACCCAGCGCAGGGCCGCAGCCCTTGGCTGGGGAAACGAAATAGGTACAATTGCTGCAGGAAGGTTGGCTGACGGAATCCTGGTGGCTCAGCAGGGCGCACACATGGTCCCCGGCTATAACCCCCTTACGGACTTGGTCTACTCTGCCGTTCAGGCAGATGTGAGATCTGTGTTCGTCAACGGGAGAATGCTCATGGACGAGGGCCGCCTGCTCACCTTGGATGAGGAGAGAATCACGGCCAAGTGCCGTGAGCTTGCACAGAGGTATCGCTAGCAACCCTTCCCCGGCGCGTGCCCGCTGGGGAATGGGCGCTTGCAGGAGGTGTACATGGCACTCGCCAAGCAGGAGAAGGAAGAGATTCTACAGCGGTTTGGGCAACATGAAGGAGACACGGGTTCGGTGGAGGTCCAAGTAGCACTGCTCACGCAGCGTATCCGACAGCTGACGGAACACTTCGGGGTACACAAGCAGGACTTCCATTCCCGTCGTGGACTGCAGAAGATGGTGGCGCGACGCCGACGACTGCTGCAATACGTGAAGAGCCGTGATCCGCGCCGTTACGCCAGGCTTATCCGCGAACTCGGAATCAGAGGTGTGTGACAAAATGCAAGCAGTAGAGATGGAGCTGGCAGGAAAGACGTTACGTTTGGAGAGCGGCCGCATGGCCAAACAGGCCGATGGAGCAGTGCTCGTAAGCTGGGGGGACACACGTGTGTTGGTGACGGCGGTGTGCGAGCCCAGCGATGGTAGCCTCGACTATTTCCCTTTGCGGGTCGACTTTGAGGAGAAATTCTACGCCGGCGGGAAGATCCCTGGCGGGTTCTTCAAGCGCGAGGGGAAACCTTCCGATGAGGCGGTGTTGGCCGCGCGCCTTATCGATCGGCCTATCCGCCCACTGTTCCCCAAGGGGTACAAAGACGAAGTGCACATTGTGGCCACAGTGCTCAGCGCCGAGCGCGACAATCCGCCGGAGATCGCAGCCATGCTCGGTGCGTCCGCCGCGTTGATGATCTCCCCCGCTCCTTTCCAGGGGCCGATCGCCGGGGTGCACGTGGGCATGGAGGACGGAGAGATCAAGACCAACCCGGCCAACACAGTCCGCGAGGAAGGACCGATGAGCATCATAGTCGCCGGAACGGGCACCACGGTGACCATGGTCGAGGGGGCGATGCGCGAGGTCCCCGAGGAGAAGGTGATCGAGGCGGTTCAAGAGGCCCACCGGCAAATCCGCTCCTTGGTCGAGCTCCAAGAGCAGTTTGCGTCCTCCCATCAGGTTGCCAAGCGTGAAGCTCCTGAGGAGCCCGAGATCCCGCAGGAAGTCCTGGAACACGTACGCCGGACTCTGGGGGATCGGTTCGAGGCGCTGAAGCAGTCCCCGAACAAGAGAGCGCGCCAGCAGGCCGAGGACGCGCTGCTCGAGGACGCCCTGCAGCAGTCGGTCAGTGCCGAGCTAGACGAGGCCACAGCTACCGAGCGCGCACAGCAGGTGCGGACGGCATTCGAACAACTCCTGAGGGAGTACGCTCGCCGTTCTGTGCTCAGCAAGGCCGAGCGGATGGACGGTCGCCGCCCGGAGCAGCTGCGGGCGATCAGCATCGAAACAGGAACCCTCCCTCGCGTGCACGGCTCGGCGCTGTTTACCAGAGGGGAGACCCAAAGCTTGGGTACCTGCACTCTGGGAGCGACGCGGCGGGACGCACAGATTGTGGACCTGATGATGGAGGAAGGGCTGAAGCGCTTCATGCTCCACTACAACTTTCCCCCGTTTTGTGTCGGGGAGGCCCGGCGCATGGGCCCCCCGTCCCGGCGGTCCATCGGTCATGGACGCCTGGCGGAGAACGCCTTGCGCGCCGTGCTCCCACCGGAAGATGAGTTCCCGTACATAATCCGGGTGGTTTCCGAGATCCTCGAGTCCAACGGCTCTTCCTCCATGGCCTCCGTGTGTTCGGGCTCGCTGTCGATGATGGACGCAGGCGTCCCCCTGCACAAAGCAGTGGCCGGAGTGGCCATGGGCCTGATAACAGGCGAGGGCGGCCAGCATGTGGTGCTGACGGACATCACCGGGCAGGAGGACCACTTCGGCGACATGGACTTCAAGGTCGCCGGTACGCGGGACGGCGTGACAGCCTTCCAGCTGGACGTGAAAACGGGAGGCATAGACGGAGAGCTGATGCGCAAAGCCATCGCCCAAGCTCAGAAGGCAAGGCTGCAAATCCTGGAACTCATGGAACAGGCGCTTCCCGCACCACGGCAGCATCTTTCCCCGTACGCGCCGATGCTGGACATGATCCGCATCAACCCCGAGAAGATCGGCGCGGTCATCGGCCCGGGCGGGAAGATGATCCGCAAGCTTCAAGAAGAGACAGGCACAGACATCGATATCGAAGATGACGGCCTGGTGAAGATCGTCGGCGAGTCGGCGGAGGACGTCGCCCAGGCCCGGCGGGCCATCGAAGAGCTGACCGAGGAGGTCGAGGTCGGCCAGACGTTCCAGTCAAAGGTAGTGCGGATAGTCCCCTTTGGGGCGTTCGTCGAGTTGAAGCCCGGCATGGACGGCCTGGTACATATCTCCAACCTCTCCGACGGGTACGTGGAGAAGGTCGAGGACATAGTGAAGGTCGGCGACGAGGTAAAGGTGGAGGTAATCGGGACCGACGACTCTGGAAAGCCCCGGCTGCGTCTTCTGCGGGAAACCCCGGAGCTCAAGGCCGGAGATGTGATTCCGGGAACAGTCACCCATACCACCGATTACGGGGTGTTCGTGGAGATAGCACCGGGAGTCCGAGGGCTGGTCCACGTCTCCCGCCTGGGAGAGAAGGGGGATCCACGCAGTCTGGCCAAGAAGGGCGACCAGATGACTGTGGAGATCGAGGACATCGAGGAAGTAGGGGGGCAGACCCGGTACAAGCTGCGCCGTCTGGCCTCCGGGGACAAGGACTCCCCCGGTCAGGAAGACGCATGAGGGAGGTCTTCCCCGGGTGTTTTGAAGCCCGGCTCCCCGCCGGCCTGCGGGTGCTGGTGACGCCGATGCAGAATGTGCGTTCCGTATCCTTGGGTATGTGGGTGCAGACGGGGAGCCGGCACGATCCGCCCGGGCGGGGGGGCCTCGCTCATCTCCTCGAGCACATGGTGTTCAAGGGAACTGAAGGTCGCTCTGCGCTGGAGATCGCCAAGGTCATCGACGCCCTGGGCGGACAGCTAAACGGTTCCACAAGCAAAGAGACGACCTTCTACTTCACCACCGTGCTCGACGAGGGCTTTGCCGAAGGTTTGTCGGTCATCGCCGACCTCGTGACACAGCCCAGACTGACCTCGCAGGACCTCAAGCGGGAGCGTGCTGTGATCCTCGACGAGATCCGCGGGGCACACGACGCTCCGGAAGACGTGGTGTTTGAGCTTCTCGCCGCGCAGATGTGGGGCGGGGATCATCCGTTGGGAATGCCCATAATGGGGAGTCCCGCAGCCGTTCGCTCAACTGCACACGAAGACCTGCTGGAGCACTTCGCCCGGTCGTACGTGGCCCCAAGCAGCGTGCTCGTGGCCTCCGGCCGGCTGTCAGCGGAGCAGGTGCTGGAGCAGGCCGCGCGAATACCCTGGAACGGAGGCTCGCCCAACCTGCCCGCGTGTACACCTCCCTCTCCCGGTGCGGGGCTCACCATGGCAGAGAAGGACATCGAACAAGTGCATATCGCCTTGGGGTTTCCTACCGTTCCCGCGCCGGACCACCAGCGGTACACAGCCGAGGTCGTGTCCTCTCTCCTCGGCGGAGGTGTCAGTTCACGCCTCTTCCAACGGGTACGCGAGGAGAAAGGGCTCTTGTACACGGTCTTCTCCAGCACCAGCTACTACACAGACGCCGGTGCCCTCCTCGTGTACGCCGCTTGTGACGATGAAAACCTCGCTCAGGTATTGGAACTGATCTGGGGGGAGCTCGAGGATATGGCGACCAACATGCCGGACTCGCTGGACTTAGAACGCGCAGTGCGACGGCTCCGCAGCGGGTTTCTCCTCGGACAGGAAGACACTTCGGGGCGCATGGCCCGCCTGGGAACAGCAGCGTCGCTGGGCCTGCCGTTGATCCCTCCGGAGGAAGTAGTCGCCCGCCTGGAGGCCGTCAGCGGCGACCAGGTGCGGCAAATGGCACAGACAACGTTTCGGCCGGAGCAAGCGACACTCGCTCTTGTGGGGCGATCCCCCGAACGCATGGAACAAATCGCGGGACGCTTGTTGGAGGTGTTCTGATGAGCAAGGCCTTGTACCCGGGGAGCTTCGACCCCATTACCTACGGGCATCTGGACGTGGTCCAGCGGGCGCAGAAACTATTTACCCAACTCACAGTAGCGGTTGTGGAAAATCCGCGCAAGGCTCCCCTGTTCAACACCACGGAACGAAAGGCCCTCGTGGAAAAAGCCCTCGACGAAATGGGGATCGCTGACGTTCCGGTGATCACCTACTCGGGGCTCCTCATCGAGTGCGCCAAAGGTCTGGGGGTCACAGCTGTGGTCCGCGGTCTACGGGCGATGTCCGATTTCGACTATGAGTTTCAAATGGCCCTCACCAACAGGGATCTGGACTCGGGAGTGGAGTCAGTGTTCCTCATGACCGCCGGGAGATACTCTTTCCTATCCTCGTCCATCGTCAAGGAAGTGAAGCAATACGGCGGAGACACCAGCAAGTTCGTCCCCCGCTGCGTGGAGCGGGCGCTGGAGAAGAAGTTCGGGCTGGCCTAGCCCACGTTGCCCTCGCCTTCTGCCTATGCTAACCTCCTCTCCAGGGCAATAATATGGACTCACTTTCCGAAGTGCTGTTGAGCGTACAAGGCCTGTACAAGTCGTATGGTTCGGTCCGAGCCGTGCGGGGCATCAGCTTCCGTGTGCAGCGGGCAAGCGTGTTCACCATCCTCGGCCCGAACGGGGCGGGCAAGACCACCACCCTGGAAATCCTGGAAGGGATTCGGGCAGCCGACGCAGGGGAGATCGAGCTATTTGGCCACAAGACCCGCCGGGTAACCGAACGCATGAAACAGCGCATGGGAGTCCTCCTCCAAGACGGAAACTTCGAGCCCTATCTCAAAGTACGCGAGGTTCTCTCCTTATTCTCCTGCTTCTTCGAACGGGCCCTCCCGGTGGACGAGGTGTTGGAGAGGGTCGCCCTGACCAGCAAGACGGGAGCTCTCGTAAGAACCCTTTCCGGCGGGCAGCGCCAACGTCTGGCGGTGGGGGTAGCGCTCATCAACGATCCCGAGCTCATCTTCCTGGACGAGCCCACCACCGGCCTCGACCCCCAGGCCCGCCGGAATCTGTGGCGGATCTTCCAAGAGCTGCAGGACGCCGGCAAGACGGTGATTCTCACCACCCACTACATGGAGGAGGCGGAGGCCCTATCCGATCACGTGTGTATCATGGACCACGGGACGATCATCGCCGAGGGCTCACCGGAGGAGCTGGCACGGGGTCTGGGGCAGGATTCCATCATTGAATTTGAGCTTCCCCACATGGAGGCTGCTGCTCTCGCCCCGCTACGAGAGTTCGGCTCGGCGGTCGAACACCGCAACGGAAGTGTAGTCATTCACGCTCCCAAGCTGACCGAAGCAATGTCCGGCTTGCTCTCCTGGGCCCGGGCACACGGGATCGCCCTCACCAACCTGGCCGTGCGGCAACCCAACCTGGAGGACGTGTTCCTCTCCCTGACCGGCAGGAGGCTGCGGGAGTGAACGGAATCCTCAACCTGGGCTATTGCAGCCTGCGCGCCTGGCTGCGGGAGCGGATCACCCTCTTTTGGAGCTTGTTCTTCCCCGTGTTTCTCCTGATTCTGCTTGGCGTGATCTTCGGCGGGGGGGATGGAGAAGGGTACATGCGCTTCCATATCGGCCTGGTGAACCTGGACCGAGACGCCGAGCACAAGGCTTTCGCCGGGCTGGTGGAGGCGGCGTTCGCTGAGCTTGCGCACCGAGCAGAGGAATACCGCGACCAACTGTTCATCCTCACTCGCCCGACAGAGGGCGAGGATGCGGAGGAATTCTTGCTCGCCGAGCGCGAGGCCCTCCGCCAAGGCCAACGAGCGGCAGTGGTGGTGATCCCCGCAGGGTTCAGCGAGGAAGTTTTTCGTGCCATGCACGGGACACCTGGCTCGCTGCAGGCCGAGGTCAAGGTCTTGTATGGCCACGGGGACGCCAGCTCGGAGCTCGCTGCAAGCATCGTAGAGCAGGTACTGACCAGATTGGAGCGAGAGCTGCTGATCCAGGCCGAGCTCTACGACCCACAACAGGAAGTGCGTGTGGATGCCTCGTGGGTGGGAACCGCCGATGGCGCCGCTCGGTACATTGATTTCCTTCTCCCGGGGGTGATCCTCATGGCCTTCCTCACCAACGGGCTGTTCGGCGTCCCCGGCAGCATCCTCTACGCACGCGACCAACGCATCCTCAGGCGGTACTGGGTCACCCCGCTCACCGTGCGCCGATATCTCATCGGGTTCAGCTTGTCCATGCTGGGGATGTGCGCCCTGCAACTGGGAATTCTGTGGGCCCTCGGCAGGTGGGCATTCGGAGCCCAGGTGCAGCTGGCCGCGCCCGCCCCCGTACTGTATCTTCTGCTTTCCGCCGTCACCTTTCTGGCGCTGGGTTTCCTCATCTCCTCCGTGGCCAAGACCGCCAATGCAGGGATGGCAATCGCCAACATCTTGAACATGCCTCTGCTCTTCCTCAGCGGGATCTTCTTTCCCGTCACCGGGCTCCCCGTGGTGCTGCAGGCGTTGGTGTACAGCAATCCCGTCACGTACCTCGTGGACGGGATGCGAGCCAGTCTGGGAGTGGGGACGGGCCAGGTTCCTCTGTGGGCAACCGTTACAGTGCCCCTTCTGTGGATCGCGCTCGCGGCAGCGGTGGCCGGACGCAGGCTGCAGTGGGACGTGGATCGATGAAACAGTTCGCGGCGCTGGTGCAGTGTGAGCTGAAGGTGTTCTTCCGCGACAGAACTACGTTCTTGATCACGTTCCTCTTCCCCTTGGTGTTCATCCTCATCTTCGGTTTTCTCATGGGTGGAGAGGATGTGGAACGCGTGGCGGTGGGGTTGTACCTCGCCGAGGACAGTGGGGCGCGACTGCTCGAGGACGCGGTTGCCCGACGTGCGGGGTTACAGCACGAGCTCTATCCGTCTCGTGCTGCGCTGGAAGACGCCTTGCAGGAACGAAGAGTGGACATGGGAGTAGTGTGGGACGGCTCGCAGCTCATTCTCTTGTACGACCCGGCGATGGTGCAGCGACAGGGGGTCCTGGCACAACTGGCCGCGGGACTGGCCTCCGACTTCAACCTGCGTCGACAGGGCCTGGATCACGTGGTGGTAGTCGACCGCGAACATGTGGGCCTGGCTGCGGCCGCCAACTGGTTCAACATGGTCGTTCCCGCCATAATTGCCTTCAGCATCCTCTCCGCAGCAGTGTTCGCCGTGTCCGGCCACATCACAGCCATGAAGGAACGAAAGATCCTCGACCGCCTGACAGTGACCCCCCTGCGGCCGCTGGCCTTTCTCCTGGCAGTGGTGTTCGTTCGCCTGTGCGTTGTGTACTTCTCCACCCTGATCACCCTGTTCACCGCCATGGCCGTGTTCAAGGTCGACTTTCACATGGACTGGCCCCGGTACACCCTGTTCGTCGCCGCCTCCACCGTGGGAATGATGGGGTTTGGGGCGTTGATCACATTGGCAGTCAGGCGCCCCTCGTCGGCGAGCAACGTAGCCAATGTCCTGGCCATGATCATGATGTTCATGTCCGGGATCTTCTTCCCCGTGGAGATCATGCCCCCGTTCCTGCAGTTCATAAGCCGTGCGTTCCCCCTGACCTACATCGCCGAGGGGCTGCGGTTCACCACAGGGGTCATCGACATGGCACCGGCCCGCTTCTTCGCCATTACCGCCGCTCTGGTCGGTCTGGCCCTGCTGCTGTTGCCCGGCCTTGCCCGTTACGTGGTCCGCCCCGAGCGCCGCTAGCCCTTCACCGAGCCCGCCAGGATCCCGCGCACGAAGTAGCGCTGGAGCGCGAAGAACACCACCAGAGGCAGCGCCATGGTGATGAACGCCGCTGCAGTGAGGAGCTCCCAGTTCTGGCCCCGGTTGGTGACCAAGTTGGCCACGGCCACGGTCAAAGGCGCCACATCCGGAGTGCCTCCCACATATACCAACGCCACCAACAGGTCGTTCCAAATCCACAGGAACTGGAAGATGAACACCGAGGCCACCGCCGGAACCGAAATGGGCATCACAATGCGCCAGAAAGTTGTCAACGGACCCGCCCCGTCGATGGAGGCCGAATCGAACAGGTCCTTGGGTAGACCGGCCATGAAGCTGTGCATGAGGAAGGTGGTCAACGGCAAGCCGTACGCAGTATGGGCCAGCCAGATCCCCGGGTACGTCCCCCCCAGTCGCAGCCAGCGATAGACTGGCAGGATGGGGATGAACGTCATCTGCAGCGGGACAACCATCAACGCCACCACCAAGACGAACAGGGGCTTTCTTCCTACAAAGCCCAAACAGGCGAACCCGTATGCAGCCAGCGAGGCCACAATCACCGAGATCGCGGTGGCGGGAACGCTGATGAAGATGCTGTTACGAAACGCCGTCCCCAAGCCCTCTTGCGTGAGCACGGCCCGATAGTTGTCCAGAGTGAACTGGCCGACGTCGAACAGGCGCGGAATGGTAGTCCACCAACCGGAGCCAACGATGTCTCCCGGAGTCCGGAACGAAGTTATGAGCAAGCCCAGTGTGGGTATCACCCAAACAAAAGCAAACACCAGGAGGAACACGTGGAGCGGGAGCCTTCCTAGAAGCGCTTTCGGGGTCATCGGGCCTCCCCCTGCCGGGTGAACCGGCGGACGTTCATCACCATGAACGGAATCAGAAGCAACAACAGTACCACAGCAATAGCACTGGCCCGCCCGTAGTTGAAGAAGTTGAACATCTCCTTGTACATGCGGTTAGCTATCACCTCGGTGTTGAACGCCCCATTTGTCATCACATACACAATGTCGAACACCTTGAGCACCTGCACGACCATGGTTACCCCCACCACCGAGGCCGTCGGCCACAGAAGAGGCAGAGTCACTTTGCGGAACACCTGCCACTCGTTGGCCCCGTCGATGCGCGAAGCTTCCATGAGCGACCGGGGGATGTTCTTGTACGCCGCCGAGAGGATTACCATGGCAAAACCAGTCCAAATCCACACTCCCACCAAGATCAGCAGAAGGTTGTTCACCCACGGGCGCAGGATCAGCCACCCCTGCGGCTCACCGCCCAGAGCCACAACCAGCGCGTTGAGCACCCCGATCTGAGGAAGGCCTGCCGGCCGAAAGGCATACATGAATCGCCAGATGACCGACGCCCCTACGTAAGAAATGGCCGCCGGGACGAAGATCACGGACTTCATGATCTTCTCATACTTCACCCGGTCCAGAAGCACCGCCAAGATCAGGCCAAACCCCACAGTGCTCACCGTGAACACGCCCACCCACAGAGCGTTGTTCCTCAACGCCGTCGTCATAGTGGGGTGGGTGAACGCATACCGCCAGTTCGCAAGCCCCACGTAATCAACTTGGGGACCGAACAGTTCGCGCCCCGATCCGTAGAACGAACGCCAGATGGTGGTCACAGTGGGATAGAGCAAGAAGAACCCAAGGATGAGCAGCGCCGGCCCTACGAACATCCACGGTTGCCATCTCGCCGTCTTCAGCAAGGCCCCCTCCTCCCACGCGATAGGCCGCCGG
>PWTL01000084.1 GCA_003562845.1 Candidatus Acetothermia bacterium | reverse complement strand
TGCCTGGAGCAGGAGGAACGGATACAGCGCGAAATCTATGCTGTCTGGAACGAGCCGCTCTCCAAAGAACTCATGGTGAGGTTCTTCGTCGACGGACCATTGCGGAACGGGGAAACTGGCGACCTACCGCCAAGAGCTGGATATTATCTGGGTGCGCGATTGGTCCAACGGCTGCTGGAGCAGGGTTGGACTATCAGGGAGCTGACCACTGCTTCGACTGACCGTTTTCGCGAAGAGGACGGCTGAGGACTCATTCACTTCCAGGTCCTGGGGAATACGGAAGCGCGTTGACGAACGTCGCAGCGGTGCCTTCCCTCCGATAGCTACCACACCACTTAGCGCAACCGCGGCCTAAGGGAACAGGGATCCACTGATCTCGCCGGCAGTGCAGCCGGAAGCAATGCGAGGCCGGAGTGCTACAATGCGGGAGGTGAACGCATGCGACAACCTGACGAGGGGAGGACACCTCGCGACAAAGAGAGCATAGTCGCGACGCTGCGCTCCGTGCTTCCGGAGCTCAGGCAGCGGTATGGAGTGCGGAGGCTAGCATTGTTTGGCTCGTTCGCCCGCGGGGAGCCGACGTCGGATAGCGACCTCGATCTTCTTGTAGAGTTCGACGACCGCCCGCTCACCCTGCTTCAGTTCATCACTCTGGAGGAGGAGTTAAGCGACCTTCTAGGGGTCAACGTGGACCTGGTGGAAAGGAGCGCGCTCAAGCCGCATATCGGCGAGCGGGTACTGCAAGAACTGGTTCCGGTATGAAGCAGAGCCGAGAGTACACGGACTGCTTGCTGCTCCGTGTCCGCATGACAGGCCTTGGCTGTCGCCTGAGAGGTCTCCGGGGTCCTGGTGTTCGAGTTCCCCGGTATCGAAAGCCACAGCACGCACTACACGCTCTGGAGCGCCTTGCCCCACGTGCGTATGGAGCTTGCCAAAGCCGGCACCCTGGACCGTGTGGCGTTTGGCTACAGCGTGCTGATCGAGGACCACAGCGCGGGAAGGAAGCTTTCGAAGGTGCGCGATGATCTGTGGGTGGAGGAGGACTTCGAACCCGTGTCGGCCTGGCATCCCGTGTCCCCCCTCATGGGCCAGCTTGTGAAACCGGTGTTCACCGGCCTGCGGGTGGAGGAGAGGGAGGATCGCCGTGTCGGGATCGTCGAAGGCTGTGGCAGCATGGGGGCGATGGGGTCCAGCATGATCGCGTTCGGGATGCCGTGCAACCTCGTCATGTGGGTCGACCTCGAAGACCTCGTTGTCCTGCGCACCGAGCTCAATATGGACGGACTCAGGTACGTCGACGAGACGCTGACCTTCCGTCTCCAGGTGGACATCCCTCCCCAAAGGTTCGTCGTGCCTCCCAAAGCGGAGGTGGTGATAAGCACGCCGATCTGCCCTGAGGCGACGGCGATCATGGAGGGGGCGCGGGCCGCTCACGCTGAACTCGACTCTTTCTTCGTAAGGAAGGTGTGTGGTGCAGAGGGGTGGCTCGAGGAGCATGTGCGCCTGTGGTATGCCGACCCCTACCTGCGGACGGAAGTGTCCCCGGTCTCTCCGGCTCGTGTTCCGGTGGAACTCCCGACGCGCGTCACCATCGCCGAGTTCGCCGAGGGTGCGGTGTATGCCCATCACGAGGGAATCTGGGAGAAGTACACGTGGAACGCGCTCCCCGGGCCGAACCGCAGGATCGCGGCCCTCGGATGGGGGCTGGGGCTGAACCTCGCCCACCGGTTCACCACGGTGGAGGAGGATGAGATGGACGGCAAGATCGTGTGGCGCGTCACCGGCGAGCTTCCGATATGGGATGAGGCGGTGGCGGACGTTCGGCCGCAGTGGTGGATCGACCGCGAGACCTACCACGTGGTCCAGTACGAAGAGCGGATTGGGATCATCGAAGAGGGCCACACGGAGTACAGGATGAAGACCTGCCGGATCGAGGAGTTCCTGTGGGACGTGGAGATTCCGGAGGACAAGTTCCAAGTCCCGGATGACATCGATCTTGTGGACTAGGGGGCAAGTGGCGGAGGAACCGGACAGGTGGAAGGACGCAACTGAATGGCTTGCCGAAGAGGCCCAGACGTGGGAGCGGTTCTCCTGTACGCGCCTCGAGGAGAGTCGGGGACAGAGCCGGCCGGTGGATGGCCCCTTCTGGGCCGTTTGATGCCTTCCTCTCTCCTCTCACTCGCTCGAGGCTGGTGTGGTTACGCAGCAAGCAGTCGGTTGAGGCTGGGGCAGGCTGAAGGAGGCAGACGGGGTCCGCTTCCTCGCGCTTCTCTCTCAGCTGCCCCCTCCTGCTCCTGAGCGCGCTCGTCCCGGAGATGATCGTCGACCGCTTCCCGCTCGCCGAGGCGGAGTTCGAAGGCATGCTTTTCCACGCGCGCCAGTACTGCCACGATCGGCGATGAGCGGTTTCGGCCTCCAGAGGTAGAATGGAGCCTCGTCTCGCACTGGGAGGTGACCGGATGAAGCGACTGTACAGGTCACGTGAGAACAGGATCGTCGCCGGTATCTGCGGAGGCGTGGGGGAGTATGCAGGCGTGGATCCCACGCTCGTCCGGCTCGGGGTGCTGCTGGCGACGGTGTTCACCGCGATCTTTCCGTTGTTGGTCGTGTATCTGATAGCGTGGGCCATCGTCCCCGAACGCCCACAGGGTTCCGATTGACGGCCTCCGAGGGCGCGGTGGACTGGCCCGCCGCGCCTCGGGCGTCGCTTCCCCTACAGCCCGAGTTTCTGGCGCCAGTCGACGATCCTCCCTGGTCGGTAGAACCGCTCGACCATCTGCTCGAGCACACCGGGATGCTCCAGCTCTGGAACGCCGTCTGAAACAAGCGCGGCGAAGACTTGCTCGGACAGCACCTGGGCGAACACGTAGCTCTTCATGTCGAGCGGGTGCAGGAAATCGGAGAGTGGAAACGCTCCCGAAGTGTCATCAATCCCTAGCCAGTCGTGACTGACGCTTCTCCAAAGCTCACCGAAGGGGACCTCCGAATGCTGCAGTGCCTCCAGTGTGAACATGGCGTCGCGCATCAGAAGGAGTGCACCAAGCGCCTCGTGTGCCCGCTGGGCATCGGCCACTGCGCGAGCCTGTCCTGGCGCGAGCCCCATAGACTCGGCAAGGACATGCGGTTCCTTCAGAAACTGCGGCCACAGGTCGGCCATGATCTCCCGCGACAGGTGGTGGTCGAGCAGAAGCTCCGAGCCCACAGGGCAGAAACAGTAGTACACGGCGTGCCCGAACTCGTGCAGGAGGTA
>PWTL01000021.1 GCA_003562845.1 Candidatus Acetothermia bacterium | reverse complement strand
CACAGCAAGCTGTTCACGCCGGGGCCCACTGAGGTGCGCCCTGAGGTCCTCCAGGCGATGGCTGTGCCGCAGGTGCACCACCGCTCGCCGGAGTTCTCGGAGCTGTACGCCGGGCTTCAGTCCAAGCTGCGGCGGTTTTTGTACACGGAGAACCCGGTGCTCTTGTTTACCTCTTCCTCCAGCGGAGCCATGGAGGCCGCGGTACAAAATTGCGTGGGCAGGAAGTGCTTGAACCTGGTGAACGGGGCCTTCTCCCGGCGCTGGCACGAGATCACCGCGGCTTGCGGTCTGCCCTGCGAGGCGCTGGAGAACCAGTGGGACCAGGCCATCAAGCCCGAGCAGGTGGAAGAGAAGTTGTCCAGCGGGGAGTTTGACGCGGTGACCCTTGCCTTCAACGAGACGTCCACGGGGACGATGAACCCGCTGGAGGAGATCGCCGACGTCTGCAAGAAGTTCCCTGACGTGCTGCTTCTGGTGGACGCGGTATCGGCCATGGGCGGGGTGAGGATCGAGGTGGACAAGCTGGGCTTGGACGTGTGCCTGGCGGGGGGGCAGAAGGCGGTGGCCATGCCCGCGGGACTGACCATCTGCACAGTATCCGAGCGTGCTCTGGCCAAGGCTGAAGAAGTGAAGCCGCGTAGCTACTACTTCAGCTTCCCGGTGATGATGAAGTACCACAAGAAGGACCAGACACCTGCCACGCCGTCGATCTCGCACATGTACGCTCTCGACGTGCAGCTGGACGCTATTCTGAACGAAGAAGGGTTGGAGCGGCGTTTCGCCCGACACGAAGAGATGGCGGAGATAGTACAGTCTTGGGCTCGGCGTCACTTCGACATCTACCCCGAGGAGGGGTACTGGTCGAAGACCCTGACCTGTGTGAAGAACACGCGGGGTATCTCGGTCAAGGACCTGAACAACGAGCTCGTGGAGAGGTACGGAGCGCGTATTTCCAACGGCTATGGCGAGCTAAAGGAGAAGACGTTCCGCATCGCCCACATGGGCGACATCAACGTGGCGGACGTACAGGGGCTCCTGTCCACGATGGACGGAATCTTGGGACTGTAGGAGGGCCGTTTCCGATGAGGGTACTCGTGTGTGATCCGCTGGCGGACCGAGCGCTAGAGCGACTCCAGGAGGCCGGGCTGGAGGTGACAGTGCGGCCGGGCATGTCCCCCGAGGAGCTGGCCCAAGAGCTCTCCCGGGGGCACCGCGCCGTGGTGGTCCGGTCGGCGACGAAGCTGCGCAAGGCTGCACTGGACTCCGCCCAGGGGGTGGAGCTGATCGTGCGGGCCGGGGTGGGTTTGGACAACATCGACGTCGAGGCCGCTCGGGCGAAGGGTATTCGCGTGGAGAACACGCCCCGGGCGAGCAGCGATTCAGTCGCCGAGCTCGCGCTGGGGCACATGTTCGCCTTGGCCCGCCACTTGCCGCAGGCCACCCAGTCCATGCGCGAGGGCCGTTGGGAAAAGAAGGCGTTCAAGGGCACGGAGATCCAAGGTAAGACCCTGGGTGTAATCGGTATCGGCCGCATCGGGCAGGCCCTCGCTCGGAGAGCACTGTGTTTGGGGATGAGCGTTGTCGCCCATGATGCTTATGTGGATGCCGCTCCGTTAGCGGGGGTGGAGATGGTCAGCAAGGAGGAGCTCCTGCAGCGCGCGGACTTTGTAAGCTTGCACGTCCCTCAGGACCCCGCCGGCCCGGTGATCGGTGCGGAGGAATTCTCCCTGATGAAAGAGGGGGCGTATCTTGTCAACTGTGCGCGGGGCGGTGTCGTCGACGAGGAAGCGCTTCTCACGGCTCTGGATACGGGGAAGCTGGCCGGCGCGGGCCTGGACGTGTTCGCAGTGGAGCCGCCGACGAACGCCAGGCTCCTGCAGCATCCCCAGGTCACCTTGACCCCTCACGTGGGGGCGCAGACCGCCGAGGCGCAAGGACGGGTCGGCGACGAGGTGGTGGACATACTGGTCGCCTATGCGAGGAGCGCGTAAATGGCTGATCTCTATGCTTTCAGTGGGTTAAGGTTCAACCCTGACGTGGTGGGGGATCTCTCTCAAGTTGTCACTCAGCCCTACGACCGCATCGGTCCGGACCTTATGCGTGCGTACCTCGATCGATCGCCGTACAACATCGTCCGTATCACCGGCAGCAAGCGCCCGCCGGGCGACGAGGGCGACTACCGACGGCGCGGCGAGCTGCTTCAGCGGTGGATTGCCGATGGCGTGCTGGTGGCCGATCCGGAGCCGGGGATCTACGCCTACTACCAGGAATACTCGTTCGAGGGCACGACGTATACGCGCAAGGGAATCGTGGCCCTGCTCGACTTGCGGGGCCAAGGAGACAGAGCAAAGGCCCACGAGCGCACGCTGAAGGGTCCGAAAGAGGACCGACTGAAGCTCCTCCGGGCAACTGAGGCCAACTTCGGGCACATATTCATGCTGTACCGCGATGCACAGTGCACCGCCACCGAAGCGGTGGACAGGGAGATTTCCGGGCTGGCGCCCGACGCTGAGGCGCGGGATGACTTCGGGAACCGGCACCTCCTGTGGCAGATTACGTCTGAGGAGACGGTCGCCCGCGTGCAGAGCGCGCTGGCCGAGATGACTCCGTACATCGCCGACGGCCACCACCGCTTTGAGACGGCGCGGTTGTTCATGGAAGAGTGTCTGAACAGAGGGTGGCACCCTGCGGGTCCGGAGTCGTTCACCTCACGGATGGTGACTCTGGTCAATGTGGCCGAGCCGGGCTGTGTAGTCCGTCCGACACCACGGGTTGTCCATTCTCTGCCCAGCTTCAGCCCGGAGATGTTCCTCACCCAGGCCGAGCGGGACTTCGAGGTGCTGCCGCTCAGTTCGGTGGAGGAAGCGAGGTGTTTCCTCAAGGAACGCGCCGCCGAGCACGCCTTTGTGGCTTACACGCGCGGCGGGTACTTCGGGTTGGTCCTGCGGGATGAGGCCTCTGCTGACAAACTGGTTCCCGGCCAACACTCTTCGGAGTGGAAGCGACTGGACGTGGCCATCCTCCACGGAGCGATACTGGAGAGGTTGCTGGGAATCGATGAGGACAAGCTTGCCCGGCAGACCAATGTTGACTACACGGAGGAGAGCGAGGGAGCGATCGAAGCTGTGAACAAGGGGAGAGGACAGGTAGCTTTCTTGCTGAACCCAACCCCCCCCGAACAAGTCATGGCCGTGGCGGACCGGGGAGAGCGCATGCCGCAAAAGTCGACCGACTTCTACCCCAAGCTCCTAACCGGGATGGTGGCCATGCGCATGCGCATCGACAAGGATTCGGGGAACGCCCAAGCCAGTTAGCGGGTCCGGCCACGTTGGGCTAACAACGTCGGGGAAGTGTCTCGATAGGCAGCGTCGAACCTTGTGTGCGACGCTGCCTCCCCGTAACGGCAATCGCGGCGGGGTCTACCCTCGCCGCGAGCCCTCGCACTCACTCACACATAGACGGAGATGGCTAGCAACCCGTGGAAGGTGGCCGCAGCCACGGTCACATAGGCCAGCCAATGGTGGTACTTGAACGGGATGCGGACAATCTTCCTCCGCGCTAGCACCATAACTGTAGACGTGGCCAACAGGCCCACGTACGCCAGGATCCCCAGGTAGAAGATCACCGGGAACCGGCCCCACGGCTGATAGGCGATGTCCCTCAGGATGTCCATGATCGCCTTTTACTCGTCAAGAGTGATCGTATCATCCCCGCGGGCCGTGTGCCGGACCGTGAGACTCGTGGACGAGCGGTGGTAGGCCAGGAGTACCGTATGGCTTTCGCCCGGTACAAGCGTGTTGTCCTGAGGATCTCCGCTATCCAGGGGGATGACGAACTCCACTGTTGTGGCCCCGTTCACAACTTGTCCTCCCGCGGCGAGGATGTCCTCGTGGTCATCTCGGCGGTGGGCTGTTGGGGCATGCCCGTGGTGGTCTTCTATGACCAAGCCGGCCTCCGTCACGGCGCCGATTATGAAGTCGCCCCCCTGCATCATCCGTTGAGGGTCGAACCCCACGCTGACCCATCCGCTGCCCGGGGCACGTACGCCCACCAGCAACACGGCCAGGCCGTTTCGCCACCACAGGTCCATCCCCGTTCTTCCTTCATGGAGGTGGTGGCTATAGGCGGCCTCCTCAACAGACCCGTCCCACACCGGGGCCGGGCTATCCGTGGGCAGGCCGGAGAGCACGATCAGGTCTTCGGCCGCGATGTGCCCCTCCTTGTCGAACACGAGCGCGGAGGCCACACTCAGCTCCCGCGGCTCGCCGGTCTCCCGCTCTGTGCCGACGAACGTGAGTTCCGCCCACACGAGTCCAGCGTTGGGCAAGAGCCGCTTCGCTCTCACCTCTACTGTTTCGAGTTCGAGGTGTTCCTGCAGCGCCGACCAGGCTTCCACTGTATCCTCTCCGTAGTAGAACCCGTCCCAGGTGGTCCCCATGAACACCGTTCCTCCGGTGGCGTGCACAGCGGCGGCCAGGGCCTGCGGGCTCTCCGCCAAATATGCTTCCCAGCGGGCGCGGGCCCACTCGCCGAGATCCGCCTCGCCGGCGAGCGCTGTGGGGGCCAGCACTGCGGCCGACAAAAACACGCACGCAACAGCAGCCAGTCTGTTCATGTTCTCTCCTTTCCGACAACCTAGCGCTGACAGTGCGAAGGCCTCCACAGACGGCCGGAGGTTCTCCCCTCAGGCGCCGCCATTGCAGGCACACGACAGAACGGACCATCACACTGCGCCGTTGCTTTCCACGAATGCCCTGGGCAGAGTGTAGCACGTCGGGTGGGGGCCGTTTCATCTCTTCTGCGATGTCGCGTCAAGAACAAGCAACAGGTAAGCTTGCCTCCCCTCGGCGGTGTGCGAAAGGCTTGTTCAGCGCGAGGAGGCGCTCGCAGCGTTGTCCAGTACCTCCAAAACGTCCAGCTCGCTCACTTGGGCCGCGACCCCCAGCAGCTGGCTCAAGCTGGGTTCTGTCGCGCCCTGGTCGCTGGATACAAGTTCCTTGACGTACAATCCGCCCTCGCACAGGAGCTCCACCTCCGCCGCAGTGGGGGAGAGCAGCTTTCCGCTGGCGTTGTGCACTCTTCGTGGGCGGACTAAATCCGCCCGTCGGTGACGTACCCTCTGCGGTGTGCGTTGGTCGATCGGCCCCACCAGACCCTGCAGTGCCTGCTCCAGTTCGGCTGAGCTAATGGGGGCTCCGAACTCGACCTTCATGCGGTACCGTTTGTCCGCCCGCTCTCCCTTGGTACTTTCCACCGCCGAGGGCGAGGCGAACGCCAGCTCCAATACCTCGACCTTCCCCGCGGCCGACTCCTCGATCTCGGCAGCGATGGCCGTCAGATCCACTGTCCGTCGGCGCGGCGCGAGCACCTCTACGACGAACGGCCGACCTCGGCCGAGCATGCGAGCGTCCACATCCTCCCGTCCGGCCCCGTGCAGCTTGGCGCCGGTTCCCCTGCAAGCCCGGACAAACGCAGGGACCACGAGTTCTTCCACAGACTCCGGGTATTGTTTTCCGCTTCCGCCGCAGGTCGCACAACCCCGACCCCGGCACTCACGGCACGGCCAGTGCGTCTGCGGTATCCCGCGGACGAGCTTGCGGTACCGTCCGCGGAAAAAGGCCGCAGCAACATGCATGTCCACCGCACTTCGTTCAACGTCTACCGTGAATCTCACATCGGGGCGGCTGAAGTGCACGCCGGCCGACCGCCCCCCTTCGGCGAGCACACGTTCGAACGCTCGCCCCAGGCAGCGGTTCAACTCTCTGCGTATGGGCTCGGCCCATGGGGAGGGAAAGCGCTCTGCGAGGAACTCCTGCGTGGCCTCGAGCCGTGGGGAGAGCCGCACCCCGAACAGAAAGGTCCCCACCTCATGGTCTGCCAGCAGTTCCACCGCCCGTTCAGCCCATGCTGGCACGTGGGCGAATGCGTCGCCGCACACCCAGCACGGGCCCGGGGCGAGTTCTGCCCCCTTGAGCGCGGGCCTGGCTATCGCTCGCATCAACCGTCCGCGGTCCGCGCCGGTCAACCCGTGCCCAATGCGGGCAAACTGCTGGCCCAGGCATTGGTCGCACAGGGACCCTGCGCGCAGGAGCTGAACGGCGAGTGCGTTGGGATCCACGCGGGGATTATAGCGGCTGAAGTCCTGAATGCAACGACACTACAGCGTGTAGGAGGTGTTCGCCCTTCCGGTCAAGTGTGCTGCTGGCCAGCGCCGGTTCTGTGTACCGTGTCGGCAACCCCGCCCTCTTCGTGCGTCAGGAGGTCGGCCTTCAGGGCTACCTCCAAGTCGCGGTCGTGTGCCGCTTTTCGTTCGTGTAGCGTCGTTGCAGCACGCTGTATGCTGCGCACCTCGTCTGGAGCGAAGCCTGCCTCCTCGAGCAAACGAGGGGCCAGCGACGGCTGCACGTGCAACAGCACCGAGGCCAACACTCGGCGAGGCAGTGCGTCTTGCTGCTGCAGGAGGCTCTGGGCGTGCTCAAAGGCGCGCAGGGCGTGCGTCACCCTCGGATCCTCGGGGCCGAGGGCCATCCTCAGTCCCCAGACCAAGCGCTTTACAAGAGGCTCGCCAGAGCTTCCGGGAAGGTCGAGCGCGGTCGGCTCGAAACCCAGGCAGCGAGAGGCCTGCTCACACCACTGCGCGCAGCCTATGTTCACGGTGGGGTTGGCGACCTGCCTGTCGCACTGAGGGCAGCGGAGGCGCGCGTCCGTCTTGAAAAACTCCACCTTGTACCCGCAACGCGCGCAGGGAACCTCCACCACATCTTCTGGCTTCCAGAATTGAGGGTCCTGCCCGGGACACTTGAGCATGAGCTCACCTCGATAAAGAACGTATTCTGGTACTACTATATCGGTCTGGGCGGTCGAGACCAACCCCCCGCGCAAGGAGGGTCCGCAGGAATGTTTGTCATCTGCCCTCGTGTGGAGTACGGAACGGGGTATTGTCATACGAAGTCGGATAGGCTATGATGTTTGTTGTGTTTACTCTTGGTGCGTTGAGCGGTTAGTAAGCTAGTACAGCGTGAACATGACGAGGAGGGATGCACATGGCTGCAGCGGAAGATCCGAAGAGGCCGTTGGACAAGCTGTCCATCTACATTCCGCAGAAGAAGGCGCAGCACAACCTCATGGCCAGACTGCGCAAACTCGCGGACAAGAAGGACCGCTCCCTCAACTACCTGGTTGTGGAGGCGATCCTGCAGTACCTGCAGAGTGAGGAGAAGAAGAGGGGTTGAGGCCAGGGACGCCAGCGTAGGTCGGTGAGAGCTACAGCGGCAAATCCCAACCAGTGGCCCGGGCGCTGCAGTGCTTCTCCAAGCGCTGGGCGAAACGGGCCGCCCACAGCTCTAAGGTCTTGCGGGGCTCATCCGCCGGAGCATAGAGTACTGCGACTACCGCACGCGTGCGTTCGCTGATCTTGGTGCTCATGGCGTCTTTGATCGGGCTTCCGCAAGGTTCCCAGTGCCCTTTCTCCATCCGACAGAGGAGGAGCAGGTCCTCCAGGGTCAACACTTGGCCTGAAGGGTTGAACACATATGCCTCTCCCGGGGCCCCTCGCCGCAGAAGCAGCCTCCGCCCGGAGAGGTCGGCGTCGAAGATCGACGCGGGGTAACCGGACTCGAGGCTGATCCAGTTGTTCACGTTCACCGGTTGGTTCACCGCGGGGAAAGAGTCGCCTGCGGCCGCACGCAGGAGGTACTCGCTGGCCGGCTTCCCTCTGCCTGTGGGCTTGTACCGCCCGAATCGTAGCATTCCCCGTACGCGAGAGCGCAGCTCTTGGGGGATGAACTCCTCGCGCGTCCGTCTCACCTCGGCCAGCGTCTCCTGCAGTCCCGCGGGGAGGGGGGCGGACGGGTCAGGCGGAGCCAAGTCCTCCGCCCACACCAACGCCGGCAACGCGGGACTGGGCAAAAGCTCATCTTCAACGATCAGTTCGTGCTGCTTGGTCGTCATGCTCGCCTCGGCCATGGTACACAGTCGACCGACTGAGGCCAACGCGACTTCATGCAGATTTTCTCGCTGTGAGGCCATAAGATGGGGGCCATGGACGGAGCTGGGGGACGCCTGCAAGGGGAGAAAGCAATTGACGTGTACCTGTACTGTGATGGGGGAAGCCGCGGGAATCCGGGGCCCGGTGCCATCGGGGCGCTGCTGGTGGACAATGCCGGCCGCGAGCTGGATAGCTACGCAACGTGCATCGGCCACACAACGAACAATCGGGCGGAGTACACAGCGCTGATCCGCGGCCTGGAGCTCGCCGCCAAGCACTCGCGGGGGCGCCTTGAGTGTGTCATGGACAGCCAGCTTGTGGTGAACCAGATGAGCGGCCGCTGGCGCATCCGCGACGCGGAGCTCCGCCGATTGCACGAGGAGGCGAAGAAGCGTGCGGCTTTGTTCTCCTCGGTTGTGTACAGTCACGTGGGCCGCGAGGAGAGGCGGATCAAGCAGGTGGACCGGGCGTTGAACGAGGCACTGGATGCCTTTCCCCACGGGAGATAGGCGGTGCGGCGCGCAGTGACATGGAGTACGGACCTGTAGACGCCCAGCTATATGGCTGGGTCCTCGATCCTCTGCTCTACCCGCTACGGCCGCAGGTGGTGCGACTCTGCCGGGAACTCGGTGCTGGCGAGATCCTGGACATCGCCTCGGGCACGGGCGCTCAGTGCCGCCTGCTGGGCCGGGCCGGCATGCGCGCTACAGGGATCGATCTTTCGGAGGCGATGCTGGCGGTCGCCGCCCGGCACGGCGGGCGTAACGTACGTTACTTTCAGGGAACGGCGTACGAACTCCCCTTCTCCGACGGCGCCTTCGACGCTGCGCTGCTCAGCCTGGCCCTGCACGAGCACGACGAACCCCAGCGGGTGCTTATGCTCTCCGAGGCCCTGCGCGTGGTAGGATCTGGGGGGCATGTGCTCATCGCCGACTACGCGATCCCCCGGGCGTCAGCCGTTCACCCTGTGTGGCAGGTGATTCGCCTGGTGGAGCACCTGGCGGGAGCGGAGCACCGCGCAGGGTTTCGGGATTTCGTCCTCCGCGGAGGCGTGGAGGGGTTCCTGGGGCGTCACGGTCTGCGAGCATCGCTGAGCGCCCGCTCCCACTGGGGAGCGGTGGGCCTTTCCGCCGCCCCGGTCGCTGCAGGCCGCAGGTCGCGTTAACATCGCTCCGGCGACAATCGAGGGAGGAGGCGGAGATGGAAGAGGCGCGGGACTTTATCCGACAGATCATCGACGAAGACATCAAACGGGGCCATTACGGGGGCCACGTGCACACGCGATTTCCGCCGGAACCAAACGCGTACCTGCACATCGGCCATGCCAAGAGCGTGCTTTTGAACTACGGCATCGCCCGGGAGTACGGGGGCAAGTTCAACCTTCGCTTCGACGACACCAACCCGCAGAAGGAGAGCCCCGAGTTCGTGGAGGCGATCAAGGAGGACGTGCGTTGGCTGGGAGCGGATTGGGAGGACCGGGAGCTGTACGCATCCGACTACTTCGAGCAGCTCTACTCCTGGGCGGAGGACCTGATCAGCAAAGGGAAGGCGTACGTCTGTGACCTCTCCCCGGAGGAGATAAGCGAGTATCGGGGGAAACCGATCCGCGACGGGGAGAGGATCGTCACCCCGCCGGGGGTGAACAGCCCCTACCGCGACCGTTCGGCGGAGGAAAACCTGGAGCTCTTTCACCGGATGCGCGGCGGGGAGTTCGCCGATGGGACGAAAACCCTGCGGGCGAAGATCGATATGGCCCACCCCAACTTGAACATGCGCGATCCGGTCATGTATCGCATCGTCCACGCCACCCACCACAGGACCGGGGACGCGTGGTGCATCTACCCGACCTACGATTGGGCGCACGGCCAGTCGGATGCCATCGAAGGAATTACTCACTCCATCTGCACGCTGGAGTTTGAGAACCACCGGCCGTTGTACGACTGGTTCCTGGAGCAACTGGGTGTCCATCATCCGCGGCAGATCGAGTTCTCCCGGTTGAACCTGACCCACATGGTGATGAGCAAGCGGTTGCTGTTACGGCTCATCCGGGAGGGGTACGTGGCCCGGTGGGATGACCCGCGGTTGCCCACTTTGACCGCTATGCGCCGCCGTGGTTATACACCGGAGGCGATAGCCGATTTCACGCGGCGGGTCGGCGTCTCCAAGTCGGAGAGCGTCGTGGAGTACGCGCTCCTCGAGCACTGCGTCCGGCAGGACCTGAACTTGCGGACTCCGCGCCGCATGGCCGTGCTCGATCCCCTGCGGGTGGTGCTTGCCAACTACCCCGAGGGAGAGGTCGAGGAGTTGGACGCGGTGAACAACCCCGAGGACCCAACCGCGGGGACGCGCAAGGTCCCCTTCTCCCGGGAGCTTTATATCGAGCGGGAGGACTTCCTGGAGGAGCCGCCGAAGAAGTTCTTCCGGCTGGCCCCGGGGCGCGAGGTGCGCCTGCGCTACGCTTATTTCATCACCTGCCACGAAGTCGTGAAGGACGACTCCGGCCGGGTGGTGGAGCTCCGTTGCACCTACGATCCGGCCACCCGCGGCGGCGACGCTCCCGACGGGCGCAAGGTGAAGGCTACCCTGCACTGGGTGTCCGCTGCCCACGCTGTGGGCGCAGATGTGCGCCTCTATGACCACCTGTTCGCCGCAGAGAACCCAACGGACGTCGAGGAGGGCCAGGACTGGACAGCGAACGTCAACCCCGAATCCCTCACCGTCCTCTCCGATTGCGCCCTGGAACCCAGCCTGGCCGAGGTGGAGCCCGGCCAGCGCTTTCAGTTCGAGCGCAAGGGCTACTTCTGCGTCGACCCCGGCAGCCGTCCCGGTTCCCCTGTGTTCAACCGCACAGCCACCTTGCGGGACACGTGGAAGAAAATCCAATCCCGCAGCCAGGCCCCGTCGTAGCGTCGGAGCTTGCCTCCGACGCCCCCATGAACCAAGGTAGCGTCGGAGCTTGCCTCCGACGCCAACCTCTCAGGCAACCTGTGACGCTACGGATCCGGAGCGTCGGAGTTTGTCTCCGACGGAGGATTCGCCTCCGACCCCCGGGGCACGCCCAACGCGCGCCGCTCGGCCGCCGACAAAGGAATCAGCTCTCCGGGGGCGAGCTCCCCGAGCTGCAAGGGGCCGATGGACAGGCGCAGCAGTCGCTCCACGCGGAGGCCGACGGCGGCTAGGCCCCGTCTTATCTCGCGCTTCCTGCCCTCGTGCAGGGTGAGTTCGAGTTCCCGTTCCCCGGTGCGTCGCACCCGGGTCGGGCGGAAGGGGCCGTCCTCAAGCTCCACCCCCTCGCGGAGCTGGGCCAGCTGCTGCCGGCTCGGGGAGCGGGTCACAGTCACGCGATAGCGCTTGTGGACGCCGAATCGGGGGTGGGTGAGGCGGTAGGTGAGCTCGCCGTCGTCTGTGAGCAGTACCAGGCCCTCTGATTCCTTGTCCAGCCTCCCCACGGGCGCGAGCCTGAGTCCGGTCGGCACGTACGGGGCCAGTGTGCTCTTGGCATGCGGGTCGGCCAGCGTGGAGGTCACTCCCGGGGGTTTGTACAGCTTGAAGTAGTGTCGCGCCTCCTGCAGGCGCACCGGCCCGCCGTCCACAATCACCATGTCCCGCTCGGGGTCGACGTCCGCCCACGGCTGCCGCACCGGGCGGCCGTTCAGCTGCACGCGCCCCGCCTGGATTAGCTCATCCGCCTTGCGGCGGGCGGCGACCCCGGCGTCGCGGAGGTACTTGTTCAACCGCATCTCACCACGATGATAATCCGCAGCGCTCTTGTGGCGAGCTGTGCCCGGCCGGGGCTACGGCAGGAGCTTGCGTAGCAGGCGCCCCGTGCTGCGGTAGGCGGACTTGCGTAGCAGCCTCCGGCCGAGCGCCAGCGGTCCTCGGCTTGCCGCTCGCAAGTCTCCCAGCAACGATCCCATCCGGTACAGCCCCCGTCGGCCTCCCGCTGCAGCCACGACAAACGGTGCGGCGCTGGGCGCGCTTTCCCCGCGGCCACGTGTCTGCAGCTGATCGATGACTTCCTCCGGGATGCGCCAGCGCCCGCGTACCTTCTCCGCCGGGACGCGCCCGTCGCGACACCAGCCGGCCACTGTGGCCGAACTCACCTCAAGCCGTCGCGCGGCCTGCGTCGTGGACAGGTGCCCCATGCGTCACCACCTCAGGGACCAGTGTAGGGAGGGAAGTGGACATTGCCAACAGTACAACGCCGCTGCATTCCCAATCAGGGACGGTGAACCTTATACTCAGCGACCACGTTGTAGAATGGGGAGACGATGAGCTGCGGGTCTGTGGCCGAAGTGCGCTGCAGCCCAGGACTTCGGAGAAGGAGGCGTTGTGAGGCGGAGCATGCTCCACGCAGGAGCTGTATTGGTGT
>PWTL01000096.1 GCA_003562845.1 Candidatus Acetothermia bacterium | reverse complement strand
CGCTTCATCCAATCCCCATCGATCACACGCAAAATGGAAAATGGGGGTATCTGAAACCGACCTCGTAGACCAGATAACGCACGTCGTTTTTCCAGCCCAAATCCAGTACTATCTTAAAGTTCTTTCACTTTGCCCAACGGCCGACCAGTGCCGTCGCCTCTCTATTGCTATAATCACAGGCAGGTCGTGGAGAACCACCCGGCGTTGCATTTGGTTTTGCCACTGCTTTACTCTCTCTCTTGGGATGTTTCTTCCACCCACCCCATTATAGTGTCCGCAGGTATGTATTCCCGGTCGATGATTGCCCTTGCTGTTGCCAAACGACTAACAGGCCGCAACGATTCATCGTAGAAATAATTCCACTTCTCCCGCACCACGTCCAAGCAGTGCAAAGAGTATTCCCGATCCAGTTCCACCAGATCACTGATCTCACCCAGCATCAAGTACTCCCAACAGCACTTGTAACAAACTCCACAACGACCAGGCAACATATCAACACCCCACTTCTCCTTCGTCTGTTTACGCCGCAAATCCATATACATGTGAGGATGAACACAACTGCCAAGGTAAACCAAAAGATCAGGCCGCAACCTAGCTATCGTTGCATAGACCATCGATGGATTCACACACAAACCCGTCCGATACTCAATCCCGCCCGCAAACGCCTCTTGAAAAGCTTCATAATTCTCCCGAGCATCTGCAAACCATATCCACCGAGTCACATTGTTCAAGTTATCTGCCTGATGATTGCCTTGTGCAACGGCACTCGCCCCAATCGATTCGGCAAAGTCCAATTGCTGGCACAAAATGAACTGATTGCGAAAACGATTGCTCAAGTCCCCACTCCGCCCCCTCACCTTAACCTTCCGTATTTCCAACGGCACACCCAAATAATCAGCAATTCGCTCACAATTAGCTGCCTCCCGATAATGTGCCCGGTTCAACCCAGAAAAGTGTAACAAATGAACCTCGTACCCCTCGTCTAACAACATACAAGCAACAGCAACACTATCCCGACCACCCGTGAATGCCACGACCGCTGTTTTACCAACCCCCGTCTTAGTCGTCCGGATAAGCCCACCAGGTTTCATTACCGGAGATGCCCGATCTTGACATTCATACAGATTACGAATCAAAAGAGACAACCCCTCCGGCCAACGACCGATGACCGCAGGCAAAGGCTTACAACTTGCTAGCTCAAACAACCGCTTGCCAATCACCCCATACTCCCCGAAACGAAAGCTCTCGGCCGTTATGGTTTGCTTTTGATTCTCAAAACCCACCTTCAATTCAAACATGATCATACCCCGAGATTTCAATTCTGTCGCCTTGTGAAGAACCACCCAATAGAAAACCCCCTTCCCCAACAAAACGCCCACAAACAACGCCTGGGCGTTTGTAGCACGTCAAAACCCGAATCCCCTAGGTCGTTTGGTCACCACAACACTGCCCTCCTCCATTTTCACGGAACAATCACACCCCAGCACCTGAGAAAACATCCATTTTAGACCCCGCACAAAACGCGATGTCATCCGCCAGTAATCTGTCTTGCCCTCCAACAGTACCCTCGACTTTGTCATGTGAATTTCATACCCCACCTTTTTCAACTGATCGATCGCATCACGTGCCATGATATTTACACCCAACGCCCTCGCATACCAAGAGGCCGAATAAGCCAATGACGCATAGCCCTTAAACAACTTCTGATCAACCTGCGCATCATGAACAACACCACCCTCATACGTCCTCACAACATTCACCCGGACATCCAATGCATGTTCTGCGATGAATCTTATGTTTTTCAGCACACCCTCCTCAGAACGTTCCAGCCCAAACAGGAAATACGAGCCCACCTCTAACCCATGCTTCTCAATGTTTGCCAATGCCCTCTCAACAACAGCAAACTCCTTGTAATACTTATCGATCTTCCTGAGTACATCTTCATTAACATTTTCAATCGCCATCTTCATGTCCACAAACCGGACCTGCTTCAACAAACAGCACATCCGCTCACGATGAAATGACGTTACCTCAAACCCCTCCTGACAGATGTACTCCATGCCCCACAAATCCAAACCAACCAACTGCTCCAACATATCATCGAACTTGGGCGACACAGTCAAATTGTCATCAATGAACGTGATATACCGAACCCCGGCATCATAATACCACTTGATTCGATCGATGATCTTGGACACAGGCCAAAACTCAAACTTCCGTCGGTGTATTATCCAAACAGGACACATGCCACACTTCCTCGGACATCCCCTGGTCGCCCTCACCGACGCCCGCAGCTTTTTGCCCACCTTTGGGTATTCCCCAAGCATTTCAATCGGAATAACTACGTCACCAA
The DNA here is from genome assembly GCA_003562845.1 of Candidatus Acetothermia bacterium. Lineage (GTDB taxonomy): Bacteria > Bipolaricaulota > Bipolaricaulia > Bipolaricaulales > Bipolaricaulaceae > T3SED10-47. The sequence continues at coordinate 949 of PWTL01000096.1, read as the reverse complement.
TATCCCAATCTGTTGGCAACACCGTATGTCTCGAATGTAGCCTTCCCACCCTGCCAGGCATCACCGAGGGATATATCCCAGTCACCAAGACAGATCGACTTAGCCTTCGTAAAAAGTAATCAAACCAAACATTCTTGTCAGCATCCGCAGGGAAATGCCCACAACCGACCACAACTTCCCGAACGTCGTTTTCCAGACTTGTGGCAAGCCTGTCCAGCTCCTCCTTCACAGACGCTTCACCCAATCCACGACACCTGAGGTTGTAATCCAAAAGCTCGTCGTCAGGTTGCTTGATTTTCATCAAAAGCAATGGATGAGGAAAAAACTTCGGATACTTGTTTGTGTCGGCAGGATATGGCAAATCGATTAGGAGCCTACTCATCGAACCCTCCTTGGAAGAACAACGCCCTTGGGCACGCCTTGTACCAGTGAATCAGCACACCCCTTTACCGAACAAAGAAAATCCTCACGCGACATGCCATACAACCAAGCTGTATGCCTCGTGTCAACCACCCGCCCGGTTGCAATCAACTCGCCATAAAGATCATTGCCCACCGTGTCCAACACAGCCCTCCGGACCCTCCCCTCCTGAATTGCCTCAAGCAATGCCGCATTATCCATCGTCCCAGGTCGGCAAACACTGACCAAATCAGCCCTACCCAAGGACTGAAAAAACCGCCGTCCAAACACTGGGGGCTTATACAAACCCTTCCTGTACGAAACGCTCATGACCACAGTACCAGCCTCAGACACCAATTCCATCGCTTTTTTATAACCGGTTTTCCTATCTATGTAGGGCCAACCTCCCCCCACCTTTTCCAACGCCAGCCGACCAATGTTTCCATGTCCATAAAACAGATACGGCTTGTTACGAAGATGCGACAACAAATAATCAGAACAGTTCTCATGCGTTGGAATTGCCTCAGCCACTCCAATACCCCGGCATCGG
>PWTL01000046.1 GCA_003562845.1 Candidatus Acetothermia bacterium | reverse complement strand
GGTGCTTGGAACAAGTGCTCGGGATGGCTTACCCTATCCCCTGATCGACTGGAAAGAAGCTCGGGAAGCGTTCGCAACACAGCCGGTGCTCATTTGCTTTGGTACCGGCCACGGGATGGCTGGTGAGCTTCTGCAGGCTTGCGACGGCATACTCCCACCCGTATGGGGGGGGACGGAATACAATCACCTGTCCGTGCGAGCCGCGGTGGCGGTGGTCTTGGACCGGTTAAAAGGAGTCAATCATGGCAGGGATGGATGATCTCATCCGCTCATTGGAGCAAGACCTTGTTAAGGAAGTGCCGGAGTTCAACACCGGCGACATCGTACGCGTGTACGAACGTGTAACTGAAGGAACCCGGCAGCGTCTGCAGCCGTTCGAGGGCGTGGTCCTCAAGCGCTCCGGATCGGGGACGCGCGAGACGATGACGGTACGCAGAATCGCAGCCGGCGTGGGCGTGGAGCGCACGTTCCCCCTCCACCACAAGCTGGAGCGGATCGAAGTACTGAAACGAAACAACGTGCGGCAGTCGCGTCCGTATTGGCTGAGGAGGATATCACGGCTGCACAAGATCGGGGAAGGCGGCGTTGGCCGCTGCGCCGCAAGCGCAAGGAATCCAAGCCCCCTTGGATCGTGCGCCTGTTGCGCCGGCGCGGGGTGCGCCTGTCCCGAAGGGCGGCGTGGGCCCTGGGCTGGCTGGAAACGCTGGTCGTGGCCGGGGCCGCAGCGGCACTGATCATCACATTCGTCACTGTACGCATGACCGTGCCCACCGGATCCATGGAGCCGACCATAATGCGGGGGGACTCGTTCTTCGTGGACCGCATCTCCTACTACTTTACCCAGCCGGACATCGGCGATGTGATCGTGTTTTGGCACCTGGAGGAAGTACGAATCAACTCGGTCGCGCCGGGCAGCGCCGCCGACGAGGCCGGCCTCAGGGAAGGGGACTGGCTGGTTGCCCCGCACTACCCGGATACGGGCGTGGGCGGAGAGCCTGTACCCTCATTGCGTACGCTCCACCGGAGGATCGAAGAAGCGCAAGGGGACACGCTCCAGGCGACGGTGTTGCGGGAGGGAGTAGGGCTCGCCCCCTCCGTAATGGAGGTGCCTGGGGACGCCCGCGATCTTTCCGGATTGGGGATCGGCGCCGCGACCCGCCAGGTGAGGTACGTGAAGCGCCTTGTAGCGACCGGCGGCCAGACGGTGGAAATAAGCGACGGACGGGTGCACGTGGACGGGGAGATCCTGGAGGACGTCGCCCATCACACTTACTGGTCCGGAGACCACCGTATGCGCTACGGGGTCAACCCGTCACCCGTCCCCGAGGGCCACTACTACGTGCTCGGGGACCACAGCACGGACTCGTACGACTCCCGCTACTGGGGGTTCGTACCCGTAGAGGATCTGATCGGCGCGCCCTTCTTTCGTGTATGGCCGCTCCAGCGGTTCGGCCCCATGAACGGCTACTTCTGGTCCTCCCGCTGGTAAGCCGGGGTTTCCCCGACCTGTTCACTGCCTACACAATGTAACTCAAGTCACAGCGCAGCAGGACTCCCCAGGGTCTATAATGAACCCTAGGAGGCCGGTATGATGAGAAAACTGCTTGCGATCGCTGTGTTGTGTGTGGCTGTGCCAGGCCTGGCGGCAGAGCTTCAGATAGACCCCAGTCCAGTGCCCTTGGACAGCTTGTTCCGCGTTGTCCTCTCCGGGGAGGGCGCGGACCAGGGTTCCGTCAAGGTCCTCAACCTCCGCTCGATGGACTTCGTGACCTTGGATCTCCAGGACGAGGACGGCCGCTGGGTGACAGGCTATGTGCACGCGGTGCGTCCCTGCGTGTGCGAGGCGGAAGAGGCGGCAGCCCGGTTGGACGTAGAACTCGGGGACGTCTTGGTCGCGGCGACGGAGGTCGGGGAAGGACTGTCGGCCGCGACTAAGGTGGCGCCGCCGCAGCGGGGTCCCGAAGAGCCTGTCGTGCGCCTACGGCGGCTGGACACGGGGGAGCGGGAGTTCTTCGCGGTCGAGGAGCTGACCGCCGGCACGTACGTGCTGGAGGTCGTGGATCGCTCATTGAGCGTTAGCTGCGAACCGGACTACATCACGGACGTTCGGGTCTATTTGGGGGACCGGGAACTCCACCTCAACCTGGAGGAAGAAGACGCTACGGCAGGGCGCTTCCTGGCGTTCTTCCAGGCGGACATTCGTCCGGAACAGGGAGAGCTCCTGGTGGTGCTGATGGGGCCGGACGGAGAAGAGGTGGGTCTCCCGTGGGAGGAGGGGTTGCACTTTGCCGCCGAGTATGAGGGCCGGCGCGTCGGGGTCCCTGTTTCGCCGCTCAGGGCAGAGCTGTCCGCCGAGAGGATCTCCCTACCCGCGGGTTGTTCCCAGACTGTGCACGTGACGAAGCCGGAGCAGGCCGATGAGTACCTGTGGTACGAGGGGAGAAGGAAACTGGGAACAGGCCCGTCGCTGACTGTGTTCGGGCAGGCTCCCCAGTATTGGGCCGTGGTGAACGTCTTCGTCCGCCAAGGCATCCACTGGGGAACGGCGGAGTTCGAGTACCGTGTCGCGCCTGGATCGAGCCTCACGTTCCTGGATGCGGCAACCGAACAGCCCGCGAGCCAACCCTGGTCGAGGGACAGGGAACTCAAGGTATTGCTGGAGCACGCCTACACCGAAGATCCTCGAACACCTCCAACAGTGAGGGCCGGCGTCCTCGGCGAAAACGACGAACAGCGCCTCACCATGACCAAGATCGAACAAGGAATTTGGATAAGCACAGCATTCAGGCCGCGGGAATTCCGCGCAGGTGCCGGGGACGTGCTTTGGGCACTGTACAGAGATACAGCGTTCCCCTCATGCAATTTCGACTACGAGCTCCTCAGGATCAAGTGAGGACGATGCGTGGTTTGACCGTGGGGCTGGTGGTTTTGCTGTGGACCGCAGGCGGGATGGGCATGGAGCTCGCCCATCCCGTGTTCTTCGCCTCCGAGCCGGTGGCGGTGACGGCGCCTGTGGACGCCCCTGAGCCCGAGCTCCGCTGGGCGGATACCGTGCAGGATGTGGAGTGGGAAGGGCGCGAGGTAGACGGGCGAGTGCGCTGGGCAGCCCGGTTGCCTGCCGATGAGCCGCTGGGACCGTGGCAGGTGTGCCTCCCCGCGGGCCCTTGCCGGACTTTTCTGCGCGTGGCCGACGACAAGTCCGTACTTGTGGTGTCCACCCCTCCGGGAAGCACGGTGACTGTGGGGGAGGAACAGGCGGCGGTGGGAGAGCGCGGCGAGGTATTCTTCGTGCTTTCACCCGGCGAT
>PWTL01000072.1 GCA_003562845.1 Candidatus Acetothermia bacterium | reverse complement strand
CGGAGTCGGAGGTTTCCCCCCTTCCCCAGCCAGTGCTCTACCCCCGGTCCCCTTAACGTGAGGCTGACCCTAGAGCCATTTCGGGGAGAACCAGATATCACCAGGTGCGATTGGCATTTCACCGCTATCCACAGGTCATCCCATGGCGTTTCATGGCCAACGGGTTCGGGCCTCCGTGCGCGGTCAAGCGCACTTCACCCTGCCCATGGATAGATCACCTGGCTTCGGGTCTACACCCCGTGACTGACGCCCTATTCAGACTCGCTTTCGCTACGGCTTCGCCCCATACAGGGCTTAACCTCGCCACGAAGCGTAACTCGCCGGCTCATACTGCAAAAGGCACGCGGTCACCCTTCCCCCGAGATCCGAAGACCAAGGGTTCCAGGCTCCCACTGTACTGTAAGCGGACGGTTTCACGTTCTATTTCACTCCCCTCCCGGGGTGCTTTTCACCTTTCCCTCACGGTACTGGTACGCTATCGGTCAGCCGGGAGTATTTAGCCTTGGAGGGTGGTCCCCCCAGCTTCACGCCGGATTCCTCGTGTCCGACGCTACTCGGGTCCGATGGTCAAGGAGGGCCTACGCTGTCGCTTACGGGACTTTCACCCTCTCCGGTCGCCCTTTCCAGTGACTTTGCTGGCCGTTCAGCTAACGTAGACCTTTGTAACTCCTCGGAGCCACCACAGCGACTCCCACCATCGCCCCACAACCCCGTACAAACAACGGCTGTGGCCTTATACGCATGTACGGTTTAGGCTGTTCCCCGTTCGCTCGCCACTACTAGGGGAATCTCGGTTGATTTCTACTCCTTCCGCTACTGAGATGTTTCACTTCGCGGAGTTCACCCTCGCCGCTTACTAGGGTTCGGCGACGAGTGACGTGCCTCAACGGCACGCCGGGTTTCCCCATTCGGGTACCCTCGGATCATAGCCTGCTCAGCGGCTCCCCGAGGTATATCGCAGCTAGCCACGCCCTTCATCGCCTCCGGCTGCCAAGGGATCCACCGTCCGCCCTTACTATACTTGTGTAGCAGACGCTCTATTCACTTTTCAATGACCTTGGAACTGGTTACCCACACACTGTGGGCTACATTATAGCACCCCCGGCCACCCTCTCAAGGGACCGCGGGAGCAGCATGTTAGCCGGAGGAAGGGGGTCTGTCAACCAACAGCCGACCGCCAGTTCTTGACTACGCAGTCCGGCCATAGCCCTTCTAGATCGTAGAAGTCACGGGCTTCGCGAGCGAACAGATGGATGAGGAAATCTCCGTAGTCCAAAAGGGCCCACCGGCCCTCGGACACGCCCTCCCGCCGGTGGGGCTCAATGGGGAGTTCCTCCAACAGCGCCTCGGCCATCGCCCTGACCTGCACCTCGCTCTCGCCCCCGGCGATCAAGAAGTAACTTGTGGGGATGCTGCTTTCCTGGAGGTCGACGAGGATCAGCTCCTCGCCTTTGCGCGACTCTATCACCTCGGCCGCGGCTCGAAGCAGTCTCAGCTCATCTTCCAACGTTGAACCCCCTGCCCAACACCATGATCACGTCCGTCTCCTCGGGTATGTCCTCCAGCCTGTCCACTCCCCACTCTTCCCCCGTCGTAAGCTCAACTTCCACGTGCTCGGGGAGGAGCCCAGCCACCATCCGCGCCTTGTCCTCAGCGCCCGGGAGGCTCAACAGATAACTTCGCTCGTAGTCAGAACGATCGGCGTTCCCCGTCCCCGAAACCGCGAACCCTCTCTCGGCGAGCCATACCCCGGTGCGGTGGGCCAATAGCCGCACGCCGGCCCCGTTGAACAGCGCTACGCTAACCTGTTCCCGAGTCAGGTAGTCATCCCCGCGGTGAACGGCCTGCACGAGCTGCCGCACACGTACGAAGTCCGGCAGCGCCACTCCCTCCTCCACGACGAAGGGGATACTGACCAGCTGCCCCCTCTCCCGCTCTACCTCGCGTACGGCCCGAGCCAGGTCCACCATCTCCCACAGGGAAAGATCAGTGGACGTAGCCTGCACGACGAACTCGGCCACTTCGCGCCACTTTCCCCAGGAGAGGTCGCCAAGCTCGCGCCACAGTGCGTGGAGAAAGTGCAAGGTCCGCTCTTGCCGCCCGGCGACATCCTGTTCGTTTCGCGGGGGTCCTTCGTACCCCCTGTAGCGAACTAGCTGCAACGCCCTTTCCCCGTCGAGGCGCTGCCTGCCCGGGGGGATACTGATGTACAGGTCTTGCGCGCGATCCACATACGCCAGCCGTTCCTCAAGCTCCACTTCCACCCCGCCCACCACGTCCACCACATGCGCGAACGAGTCGAAGTCCACCACCACCCACCGCTCGAGTGGTAGCTCCAACAACCCTGCCACGCGCTCCCTGATCCCGTCCACGCCGAGGCTGTCCCAGAGCTCCGCCAGCGGGAACAACCCTTCCTCGTACGGAACGTGCACCTCGCCGGGAACCGTGAACACTGCCCCCGTTCCCGTGGGAGATACGCCGGCTGCGGCGATGAAGTTCGCCTGTGGGGCTCCGTGCCCTCCTCCGTCCACGCCCACTACCAACAGCCACACCCACTCCCCACGACGGAGTTGGCGCTCGACTTCGGTCTGAGAATAGAGGAAGAAGAGTCCCACTGCGGCCGCCACGAGCACCAATCCGGCCACAACGCCCATGCGTCGCATCACAAGAGGAAAGTTAGCCGAAAGCAGACCGTGGCGTCAAACTGTGCACTCAGGAGCACAGCACTCACTCACGCCACCCCAAGTGGCCGCCGTCTTCGGTCAACAGGAACGCCAGCTCATGGGGATAGACAGCCGCACGCGCATTCCCCTCGGGCTCGTCCGGGCCGGGGATGGTGTTCTCTCTGCCGGCAACGTAGCCGCTGAACCCCAGCTCGACGAGGGCCACACCGTGGCGGCCGTTCTGCAGCACTCGGTTCCCCTCCATAGTTGCCTGTGCTCCGCTTCGCAACACGATGCCGTCGTCTCGGCTCCCCGACACCACACACCCAGTCAGCACGGCCTGCGCCCGGTCTCGCAGCTGAACGCCGTTCACCCTGCTGTCCACTACCTCACATCCGGTCAGCGTGCCCTCGGCCCCACCCTCGATCAGGACCCCAATGACAGCCCCCGATACCTTAGCATCCTCGATGGTTCCCCTGGCCAGGCCCTCAAGGTTGATGCCCCAACTGCTCCCGGCGACGGTCACGTCGCTCGCCCGCAGAACGGCAGACTGGCCGGCTCCAATGCCGAAACTAGTGTTCTCCCGAAAGGCCGCGGCCTCCACTGTCGCGTGGGATTCGCCCCACATGCGCATGCCCGCGCTCCTGTTGCCCACAAACTCGCCCCCGCGGACGTCTATCTCGGCACCATCCCGCAACAGAACCCCTGTATCGCCATCACGGATTGTGCAGTCCACAAACTCAGCCCGCGCAACGGCTCCGGCTATCACTACTTCGGAGCTGCTGACAAGCTCCAAGCCGCTCACTAGGACATCTGCCCCTCCCACCAGCGACAGCACCGGAGCACCTTCTCGGTCCACCTCCAGCCGGGCCCCCGGCTGTCCGCGGAGTTCCAGCGTCTTGTCCACGGTAGCGCTGCCAAGCTGGGTCCCCGCAAGAATTGTCAACACGCCCCCCTCCTCGAGTGCGTCTACTGCGTGCTGGAGCGAGGGGTGATCGTCATGGGGGAACTCCGTCTCCGCCAGCACCGGTTCGCGCAGCGAGGTCCGCACTCCTTCTCCCACATTGCCCAGCAGGTCGACCCCGTTTCCGCTCATGCGGTTTCCCTCGCCCTCGGCCGCCCCTCCGAACGAGGAGATACCCGCACCGGGGAACTCCCGTATCTCGTTGGCCACGAGCTGCGCGCGCGCCATCTGCGACAGCCACACACCGGTTCTGCTACCTCGGAGCACGCTATTGCCTATAACCGCCTCGCTCGTGCCCGTCAGGCGCACAGCGACCCACCGGTTGCCAACAAGCTCACACCCTTCTACAAGAACGGTGGCGCCTTCGCTAGCGGTTATTCCGTCCCAGTTGCCCCTGAAAACCGTGTTCCTGAGCTCCGCGCGGGTCCGGCCGCTGAGCAGCACTCCCTGCTCCAAGTTGCTCAGAATGAGACAATCTTCGAGGTCGGCCTGGGACCCGTCCTGCACCCGGACGCCAGGGCCGTCGCTCCTCTCCACGGTCACATCGTACAGGTCCGCTTTCGCCGAGTCTCGCAGCCACAACCCGGCTCCACCGTTGCTCACGATGTGCGTCGCACGGAACTCCACCTGCGACTCTCCGGAAGCCCACACTCCTCCGTCTCGGTTTCCGCCAACAGTTGTCCCCCGCAGGGCCACTTCGGCCTGCCCCTGCACAACGAGACCGTAGCGCGAGTTGTCGCTGAGACTGCTGTCCTCGACGGTCACAGACGCCGCGTCCCGCACCAGCAGGCCTGAGGGGGTGTTGTTCTTCAGTTGACAGGAGCGAATCAGCACCTCGGCGTCGCCGGTCACCAGTATCCCCGCCGCGGGGTCCTCATCGCCCAGGTGGCCCCGGGCACCCCCGGCGATGGTGAGTCCTTCCACAACGACCCCTGTGGCGTCCGTCACGCGCACTACGGACTGGGCCAACTGCTCCCCGCGGATGACCGTGCTCCCCGGCCCCTCGCCGCGCAGGGTGATCGGCTTCGTGAGGACCAGGTTTTCGTTCCACTCCCCTGCTGCCAGACAGACGACGGCCCCGTCCGAGGCCTCGTCGAGGGCCGCTTGGATGGAGTCACCGTGTTGCACAACGGCGACACAACCGTCATCCCCAGGCTCTCTCTCCGGCCGCGTGCAGCCAACGAGGATGAACGGGAGGGCCAAAAGCAGAATGAGCGCCTTGCTTATATCCTTCTTCATTTCCGCTACGGGGGGAGTATACGGAACGCCTGTGCGCAGTGCCACGCTCCCCAAGGAGCAGGTCGACTGTTGACACCTCCGTCCCGCCCCCCTATCTTCTGCACATGCCATGTCGCGGTGACTCCCATACTGAGCTCGCCCGTGCTGCCGTAGAGTCCTTGCTCCGTGGCCAGGGAGAGCTGCCGGCACCTGCCGCGCTCCCTCGCGAACTGACTGAGTGCCGGGCCGGGGTGTTCGTCTCTCTTAAGAAGGGGGGCGAGCTCAGAGGCTGCATAGGAACAGTGTTTCCCAGCCAGCCTTCGCTGGCCCAGGAGATAGTGCACAACGCGATTCAGGCCGCCTCGAAGGATCCCCGCTTTTTCCCAGTCGGCCCGGAGGAGCTCGACCGTATCTCCATCAGCGTGGACGTGCTTTCCTCCCCCGAGCCCTGCACCGAAGACGAACTACACCCCAAGAAGTACGGTGTCCTGGTGGAGGACGGCCTGCGCAAGGGTCTCCTCCTGCCCGACCTCCCCGGGGTCGACTCAGCATATCAACAGCTGGCCATCGCCAAACAGAAGGCCGGGCTTCCCGCAGACGCGCCGTGCCGCCTGTCCCGGTTCACAGTGGAACGGCACACGGAGAGATGAACGTCACCATCCACTCCCTCGGTTGCCGGGTGAACCAGTACGAATCCGCTGTGCTGGCCCAGAGTGTGAGCGATACAGCCGGAGACAGGAACCTGCACATAGTGAACACGTGCACCGTGACCGCGCTCGCCGAGCGCAAAGGGCGCAAACTTGTGCGCCGCCTGCGTCGAGAGGAACCGCAAGCCCTGCTGGTCGCCGTCGGCTGCCAGGCCACCGTCTCTCCGGAGGGCCTTGTCCGGGCCGGCGCCGACCTCGTCGTCCCCAACAGAGATAAGAGCAGGCTCGCGCAGGTTATAAGCGCCCATCTCTTCGGCCGCCCCTGGAGCGCCGGCAGCGAACGTGGCTGGCCGACGCTGGACGAGGAGCGGCTGCGGGGGCCCGTGCAGCGAACGCGCGTCCCCCTCAAGATCCAGGACGGTTGCACCGCGGAGTGCTCGTACTGCCTGACCCGCGGGGCACGGGGGCCGCTGCGCAGTAAGAGTCCCCAGGCGGTCGTGCAGGAGGCGCGGGGGTTGGCCCAGGCCGGGCACAGGGAGCTCGTCCTCACGGGGGTGAACCTGGGCCAATACGGCCGCGATGGGACTGCCGACGCCGACCTCGTGAGCTTGCTTAAACAGCTGGCCACGGCTGTCCCCGACGCCCGGCTGCGGCTGAGCTCCCTGGGCCCCGAGGCGCTGACCGAACGGCTGATCGCGCTCCTGGCACGCACGCCGCTCATCTGTCCCCACCTTCACCTGCCACTGCAGTCGGGAGATGACAGCGTTCTCCTACGGATGCGCCGGCCCTACCGCGTCGCGGACTACCGCGAGCGGGTGCGTTCATTCCTCAGTACAGTCCCCGGCGCCACCTTCGGGACGGACATCATGGTCGGCTTCCCCGGAGAGGACGAACGCTCACACGTGCGGACGGTCCGCCTTTGCGACGAGCTCAAGCCCCTCAACACACACATATTTCGCTTCTCCCCCCGACCGGGCACGGAGGCTCACCGCCTGGGACCGGCCGTTCCCCCGCCGCTGGCTAGGGCCCGCGCAGAAGACCTGGCTCGTCGCGCCAAACGCTGGTTCCTCGCCGCCCGCGCCGCCTTCCTCGGGGCGCAGGTGCACGTTCTCCCGGAGCGCTTGCACCGCGGAACCGCGTGGGGACACTCTGAGAACTACCTGTATGTGGGGTTCCCCACTCGCAGCCAAAAGAGGGGTACAATTACCCCGGTACGTGTTGGGTACGTTGACCCAACGTGCGTCATGGGGGTGACGGAAGATCAGCGCGACGTCTGAGATAGTGTTCGATGAGCAGCGGATAACCATGGGTGTGCTGGGCCAGTACAACGGCAACTTGCGCGTCATCAGCAAGGCGTTCCCCGACGCGCAGATCGTCGCCCGGGGTGATCGCATCAGGATCGCCGGCCCTCCCGAAGACGTAGATCGCCTGGAAAAGCTGTTCCGCAAGCTGGAGGAGGTAGCCCGCAAGGACCACACCGCCACTCCGCAGGATGTCCAGTATCTCATCGCCGAAGTGAAGGACGGCGGGAACCTGGCCGGCGTGCAAACCGACGTGGTCCAGCTGACCCACTGGGGAGAGGCCATTCGCCCCAAGACAGGGGGTCAGCGCAGTTATCTGGAGGCCATTGAGCAAAACGACGTCGTGTTCTCCGTGGGCCCGGCGGGCACCGGAAAAACCTATTTGGCAGTAGCCGCGGCCTTGCGCAGCCTGCGCCAGGGCCTGGTCAAGCGCGTGGTGCTCACCCGTCCGGCGGTGGAGGCCGGCGAGGCCCTGGGATTCCTTCCCGGGGACATACTGCAGAAGGTGCATCCCTACCTACAACCCCTGTACGACGCAATGTACGACATGATCCCCACCGGCGAGTTCGAGAAGCACATGAGCACTGGCAGAATCGAAATCGCCCCCCTGGCTTTCATGCGCGGCCGGACGCTGAACCATGCGTTCGTGATCCTGGACGAGGCGCAGAATACCACCCACATCCAGATGAAGATGTTCCTCACCCGGCTTGGTTTCCACTCCAAGGCTGTGGTCACCGGCGACATCACCCAGGTCGACCTGGAGGGACGCACATCGGGGCTGGTAGAGGTTCAGCACGTGCTTCAAGGAATCCCAGGGATTGCCTTCGTACACCTTGATGGCAAGGACGTAGTTAGGCACCCCCTGGTGAAGGCGATCATCGAGGCGTATGAGCGCAGCGAGAAGAAACAGGATAAAGGAACATAAGCAGACCGTTGACCGGTCGCCCTTCCCCTGGCTACAGCTCGCCTTCCTCCTTCTGCTGGCGGCGGCTGGGTCGGTGTGGTGTTGGCGGGACGGCCCAGAGCTGTGTTCGTGGTCAGTGGCCGCCGCGTCCGCGCTGGGCTTGGTGCTCCCCAGCCTCGCCGTAGCCCTGGTCGTGTCCCCCGACGAGCGCCGCCTGGGACTGGGATTGCTGGCCGCCGCGCTGGTTCTCTCCAAGCTGGGAAGCATCGGCTCCCCTTATCTTCTTCCCTGGGGAGTGGCCGCTTCCATGCTGGCGTTACTGTTCAGCCCCCGTTATGCGCTCTTGTCATTGCTCCCCTTGGTCGGCTGGACAGCGCCCCTGCTCGGGGGCGGTCCAACCCTGTCCGCGCTGGTCGGTGCAGCAACACTGGCCTTGGTCGCCTGGAGGGCACGCACAGCCAAGGACCTGCTCCTGGGCGGCGTGGCCGGAGGAGTGGCCGGGGCAGTGATCGCCGCCGTCCTGTGGCCTGAATCGGGGCTCATCGGAATAGCAGCCGCCCTGCTCTGTGGACCTGCCGCCGCGTTCATCACCTGGGCCGAAGTCCCGGCGGTGGAACGGGCCACCGATCGCACCTCCCCGCTGACCTTGGTCGACCTGTTGAGCCCGTCGCATCCCTTACTGGAGCGCATGCGTGCCGAGGCCCCTGGTTCTTACTACCACTCGCGTGACGTAGCCGCCCTCGCCGAGGCCGCCGCCCGCTCTGTGGGGGGCGACCCTGTTCTGGCCACGGTAGGCGGATTGTACCACGACCTGGGGAAGCTCCTGCGCCCTCACTTTTTCGGCGAGAACCAGTCGGCGACCAATCCTCATGAGGAGCTCTCTCCCTCCATGTCCAAGGTGGTCCTCGCCTCGCACGTCAAGGACGGAATCGAGCTGGGCCGGCAGTACGGACTCCGTGGGGACGTACTGCAGTTCGTGGCTACCCACCACGGGACCTCCGTCATGCGGGCGTTCTCCGAGCTGGGGGCCAAACAAGGACTGGGAGAGGACGAATTCAGGTACGACTCTCCCCTTCCCGACACCAAGGAAACCGCCATCGTCATGCTGGCCGACTCCGTGGAAGCCTACGCTCGGGGGAAGGACCGGGACGATATCCCTGAGCTCGTGGAAAGGGCCATTGAGGACCGAAGAAGAGACGGTCAGCTGGACCGCAGCCCATTGACCCTGGCCGAGTTGGCCAGGGTCCGCCGCGCCTTCGCCCGAGCCCTGCAGGGCATGTCCCACCGCCGCACGCGGGACTTCCCGCAGCCCAAAGAACTGCGCTGATAGCTCGGGGCACCCGCGGTGCTCCTCAGTCGAACAGAAGCCGCGAGTAATAATCCAGTGCTTTGCCGCCCCACGACTGCTTGAGACGGCCGAGTGCCTGCTTCTCCAGTTGGCGAGCCCGTTCCCGAGACACACCAAGAGAACTCCCCACCTGGGCAAGCGTCCGGGGATTCTCCCCGGCCAAACCATACCGCATCCGCAATACAGCGGCCTCGCGTCCGGGCAGCCTGTCCATGAGCACCAGCAAATCCTCCCGCAGAAGCTCTCTTACGGCCTCCCGTTCCGGAGAGGGCACCTTCTGGTCTTGGACGAACTCGTCCAGGCTCCCCTCGGCCTCATCGCCCAGCGGGGCGTCCAAGGAGACCATCTCCCGCACCGTGCGCTCCACGCGCCGCACTCTGTCCGCCGTGAGTCCGGGGACCTGGACTATCTCCTCTCCCTCAGGGGCTTCCTCGGTCAGCTGTGTCTCGTCCGCGCCGAATGAGGCCCTGAGCTGCTGATACCTGAGGATGGCACGGTACAGATGGGCGGGAATCCTGATCATCTGCGAGTAGCGCTCGATGGCCGCACCGATGGCCTGCCTTATCCACCACCGCGCATAGGTGGAAAGGCGGAACCCCCGCTCTACCTCGAACCTCTCCACGGCCTGGACCAGGCCAATGTTCCCCTCCTGGATCATGTCCAGGAAGTCCAGCCCAGTCTCCCCGTACTCCCGCGCCACGGCTACCACCAGACGCAGGTGCGAGAGGATCAGCTTTTCTCGAGCCTTGCGGTCCCCATCACGGGCGCGGAGGGCGAGGGCTCGCTCCTCCTCGGCGGACAGAGCAGGGTACCGCCGGACTTCCGCCAGGTAGACGCTGAGAAGGTCCGGGTCGGCTTGTGCTGCCTCCAAGTTCGCTGCTATCCTCTCCAGTTCCTCCATGATTCCCCGCTCCAGTGTACACCCAGGCCCCCACGACACAACCGGTGAGGGGTGAGGCGTGGAAGCCGATAACCGTCCACGAATACTTGACTTGGAGGGCGCGAATGGTATATTAGGAATTGCAGGACCGTACGAAGTGCGACCGCGTGGCCGTTGGGTGACCCTCAACGAAGCGGTGTAAGCATGTAGACGGTCGTAAATGAAACTGAAAGGAGGGAATCACCAGTGGCCACGGGTAAAGTAAAGTGGTTTGACGACGCAAAGGGCTACGGCTTCATCGAACAAGAAGGCGGGCCGGACGTATTCGTGCACTTCTCCGCAATAAACATGCCGGGCTTCAAGAGCCTGCGTGAAGGGCAAACGGTCGAGTTCGAGATCGAGCAGGGCCCCAAGGGTCCGCAAGCCAAGAACGTCACGTCTTCGTCGTAAGACAGAGGACAGAACTAAGAGAGAGGCCCCTACTACAGGGGCCTCTCTTTCATTGTGCCTCCCTCGCGCAAGATGCGCACCACTGGCGGTCAGTAGTGCCCCAGCAAGCCCCGTCTCCGGGCCACACGCTCCAGCAAGCTGAACAAGAGGAACCCTGCCCCGAACCATCCCACGGCGTTGGCCAACAGCACTGCAATCTCGGTGCCGGGGATATCCGTGAGCCGCACCTCGTGGACCATGACCCGCCCTATGAGCTCCGTCCCCCAGTTGAGGGGCAACGCCTTCGCCCATACCGGCTCCGACGGAGCGAACAGGAACGCCACGAATACAAACTGGAGGATCTGGAACGCCGCTTGAATCCTCTTGAACACCAGCGCCAAGCCCGCCACGGCAAGACCGATTCCGAACACCCCGGAGACCGTCAGCAACAAAAGCGGCAGGAGACTGAGGATGTCCAGTCGCAAGTAGCGCCCCGTGGTGGCCATCATCAGAAACAGGACGGGCACTGAGAACACAAGGCTCATCAGAAAGGCGCCCCCGGCCCAGCACACAATCACCCAGCGGAATCCCGCAGGACTCATGTACAGCTGCTCCAGCGTCCCCAGCTGCGCTTCACGCATCAGCGACCACGATAGCTCCGAGTAGGCGATGATGGACAGCGTCCACACCAAGAAGCCCACAATCAGCCCCTCCAACGAGTCCCCGAACATCGCCTCGCCCCCGGCCAGGATTTGCGCCCCGAAAAACATGAGCAAAAACACCAAGTACACCGTAGCCAAGGAGGACAAGGTGTTGAACGCGTAGCGCTTCAACTCTATCAAGTGGCGGCAGATTATCGCCCAGCCCGACCACAGATACAGCTTCACCCCCACCTCCTCATGTCCTCACCGACCTGTCGACCCTCGCGGCGACAGCTCCTGTCTTCGGCTCGCTCCCCACACCTCACCCCTCACGCCTCACCCCGCACGACGCGCAGGAACACCTGCTCCAGATTCGGCTCCACGCGCGCTACTTCCTCCACGCCGACGCCGCACGAGCGCAACACGTCCAGAAGCTGATACAAGGTCTGCCCCACCTCCAGCTCCACCTCCAGCGCAGGGGCCCCGTGATCGCCGGAAGTGCGCACCCCGGGGAACTCCTCGCGCAGGCGAGCGGCAGCCTTCTCCTCCAGCGGCCCCGAGAGAGCGACCCTCAGCGCGCGCGTTCGGAACAAACTCAGCAAGCTGTCAACGGAATCGTCGGTGACGACCTTCCCACAGGCGACGATGATCACCCGCCGACACACAGCCTCCACCACACCCATATCGTGAGAGGAGAGGAGCACAGTACGTCCCTCCCGTTCAGCAAGCTCCAGAATCAACCCTCGCACTTCGTACGACGTCTCCACGTCCAGCCCCAGCGTAGGCTCGTCCAGGAGCAACACCGGCGTGTTGCGTACCAGCGCACAGGCGATGGCCAGCTTCTGCTTCATCCCCTGGGAGAGCTTATTGGCCACGGTGCCCCGCTTCTCCCTGAGACCAAACAGCGACACCAGCTCCCTGATATGTGCACGGGCGGCCCGCGGCGACTGGCCCACCAATCCGGCGAAGAACCGCAGGTTCTCCTCCACCGACAGCCGCCAGTAGACATTGCGCGACCCCTCGAGCACCGCGGCCACGTGGCGGGCCACGCTCTTGTGGGCCGAGGGGGCACCGTACACCTCCGCTGTTCCCGTAGTGGGCAGAAGCAAGCCGCAGATGATCTTGATGATGGTCGTCTTTCCCGCCCCGTTGGCCCCGAGGAGTCCCACCAGTTCGCCCGGCGCAACAGAGAACGACACACCATCCACCGCCCGTACCGTCCGTCGGCCGCGACCATAGACCTTGACCAGCTGCTCTACCGCAAGCGCGTTCATGGCAACCGTTAGTGTACTTCCACCTGCTATAGTTTCACCGGCGAGCTCCTGTCACCCCCGCGGCGTCTGCAGGAAACCCAACACCCCTCCGGCGAACACCACAGCCGCCCCGACAAGAAGGGGAGGCACCCCCCACGATCCCTGCAGAGCCCCGGCGAGCAACGGGCCGGAGAGAAGACCCAAGGAGAAGCAAGCGTGGTAGAGCGCGAACCCTCGACCCCTCTCGGAGGGGAACAAAGCGGCCACCTGCACCGCCGAAGCCATGAACACGAGCCCAAACCCCACCCCGAACAACGCCAGCAAGCCGCCCAGGACAGCCCACCCCTCACTCACGCTCAGTCCCGCCAGCGCCCCCGCCACGAGCGCCAAGCCAGCGAGCAGGCGCAGCTCCGGTCTCTCCCCGCTCGCCGCCCGTCCGAGAGCGAACGTCGCCACCGCGGCGCCGGCGAACACCGACAGGAACCCGCCCACCTGACCACTGGAAAAGCCCAGAGCCTGAGCACGCAAAGGAAAGGCCATCGCCAGTACACCTTTGCCGAAGGTCAAGCCGAACACGGCAGTCAACGCCCCGCGAAAGCCCGCTCGCCCGAGCATGCCCACATACCGGCCCAGATCGGCGAACCT
>PWTL01000122.1 GCA_003562845.1 Candidatus Acetothermia bacterium | reverse complement strand
TCTACCGGAGCATCTGCGATTTCGGCGTTCCCTACCGGCCCGCGCGGGAGGTGCAGCAGGATCTGGCAGCGCTCAAGGAGTTCGAGCCGGCGTACTGCGATTTCGTGCTTGTAGGGGAGCTGCTCGCCGCAGAGGCGAGGAGGAGACTCGAGGAGACCGGAGCGATCTACTTCGAGGATAGCTCCCTCCCCGAGGGTTCTCCCATCTGCTACGCCTACTGGGTGCGGGCGTTCGACATGGCGCGGAACCTCTACCCAGGCGTGCTGGACACCGCGTGCCCCGACGAGGGGGAGTACCTGTGCCAGCGGCTGTACGAGGAGACCCCGCCGCCGGCTCCCATCATCTCGGGCTTGCAGGCGAGGAGCAACGCAGTGCTTATCGAGTGGGTGTCCTCACCGGTTCAGGATATCCGTGCCTTCCACGTCTACCGGTCGACGGAGGAAAGGGTGACCCCGGAGTTCATTGCCTGCGTGTTCACCGATGGGACGGTCAGCTCCACGCCATGGGAGGGGATCCAACCCTCGTGCGAGGAGATCCCTGCGGAACCCGATCCCACTGCCCTGTTTGGCGCGTTCGTCGACAAGGGTGTAGAGCCGCACCGGGAGTACTGGTACCGGGTGACGGGGGTCGATTGGCTGGGAAACGAGAGCGAACATGACAACATCGCGGCGATCCCCGCGGTCAGCACGTTCACCTACAGCACGGATCTTCCTGGTGCGCCCTTGGTCCTTGCGCCGGCCCCGATCGCACCGACCGGATGCGGCCTCGTCGTCCGCTGGGCGCCGAGCTTCGATCCAAGAGAGCTCATCGGGTTCATCGTCTACCGCAGCACGGCTCCCGGCGGCTCCTACCGGCAAGTGAGCCCTGTGGTGCAAGGAAACGAGTTCGTCGATGAGACGGCGATCCGTGGGGTGGAGTACTGGTACCGGGTGCAGGCGATGGATCATGCCGGGAAGCTGTCCGAGCCTTCGGTGGCCGTCAAACACAGCTACTGAGCGAAGGGGGTGGAAGGTTGATTCCCATGACAAGACGAACCTGGGGGGTTGCGACCCTGTGTGTAGCCGCCTTGTGCAGTGCCGTCATGGCAGGCGAATTCGACCCGGCAGTCGACGGATGGTACTTCAGTAATTGGGGAGAGGAAGAGCCCTACTGCGTTGAGTCCTGCGATCTCTCCTGGGAGCTCTATCGGCGCGCCTACCTCGGGATCAACCCCACGCACAATTGTGTACAGGCCCCACTCGATTGCGCGTTCTACGAGGTGTTCAAGAACTGTGGGGAAGGCGGAAACTGCGGAGGGATGTCGCTACTCGCCCTGGCACTCTTCAAATACGGCGGTTACATGGGCTTCTGCTCTCCGGCGAACTTCTACACCGGCACCAAGTCGCCGGACCGCGAAGACCTCCATCAGACGATCAACATCCTGCAGGCGCGGCAGTTCAGCGCGTCAGGGGTGGAGCACTTTTTGGATCTGGTGGCCGCCGGTGACCTGAACAACGCCGAGCGCGCCTTCAGCGAGGTCAAGGAGTACCTGGCGAAGGGCGATTACCCTGTCCTGAGCATCGCCAACAGCTTCTGGGGAGGAGATGATGCCCACACGGTCATCCCGTACAGAGTGGAGGAATACTCAGGGATGAAGGTCATGTACATTTGGGATCCCAACAACCCTTACGATGCCGATCCCGGTCACTACGCGGACGGGAGCACAGCCAACAAGCTCATCATCCACAGCGCCCAGAACTGGACCTACACATCGGGCATCGCCCCCAATCAAACAGTGTACTCGGGTTCGGGCTGGGACGGCGCATGGTGTTTCGCTGTCCCCATGTCCAGGATCCTTCCCAAGGCCCGGCATCCAATGGCGTTCGACGTGCTGAACGATACGCTGCTCAAGGTGTTCGTCAGCGGCCCGGGCGCCACACTTGTCCAAATAGCAGGCGACCAAGGTGCTCGGGTGTTCCGACCCACAAGCGGGGATGCTCCCGCGGTCAGGGAGTGGGAGACGGACGATGCCGTCCGATTGCAGGACGTGTTCCGCTGGCCGTGGGGACCAGCCCAGAGGGATAGCGAGGACACAGCTGAGTTATTCTTCATCGTGCGTTCTCAGGCGGATGACACTTCGTTGACATTCACGATCAGGGGAACCCAGTACAAGACGCTCTTTCAGACAGCGGGCGAACTCATCTGGGTCGAATCGGAGTCCGAGGCTGTGGCAACCGACATCCTCCGCCTTTCCGGGACAGGTTCGGCCGCCTCTCTTGAAGTATCAACGCAGGGGGAGGAGCGGGCCTTGAGCGTCCGCCGGTACCGTAGTGGAAATGGTCCGGGAGACTGGCACTTGGTGGACGTGGCGCACCTTGTGGTCACCCAAGGCATCACCATCGTACACGGCGACCTCGCCTCCTCCGGAACGTAGCCCCTGAGCTCGTCTCCACCGAGTGGCAGTGATCTTCTGCGTCGACGGGGCCACGTAGCGTTCAGGGCACCGGTGGAAGTTCCTGACCACCACGTGGGTGATTCTATGGGTTCAACAGGCGGGGCTCGATGGTGACAGCCTTAAGCCACTAGAAGCATCGTTTGGCTTGCGGAAGGATCGATGCCTGACCGGAGAGTCCTATGTGCGAGGCATGCGACAGGAGTGGGGCGCTCGGGCATCGGAGACCAACGAGTCCTCCTGATGGCCACATGGCTTGTGGATACGGATGTGCTTGTGAATCACCTGCGCGGCCAGCCTGAGGGTAGGGATTTCCTGGCCAGCCGCGTGGAAGCAAGTGACCGCCTGTGCTGCTCGGTTGTTACCACAAAGCCCACTCTTGGAGTTCCTTTCCGAATCCAGCTTGCAAGGAAGCCCCGACGCTACGGTCAGGTGCGAACTCTCCTACATGTTTGCACGTGCAGCACTTCTCATCCTGAGCACTCATCACCTTCTCCGTTTGTAGGCAAGTGGCCTATCTTACCACGCCAGCGCTTCCGAGCGTGTTACGGATGTGCACCTCGGTGATCGGTACTGTGTAGGCGATGACTATGAGGGAGACTGCTTCGTGCTTGCACAGAGCTGCCTTCTTGCTCCTGGAGGGAGCGAAGGGCTTCCTCTCCTCTAAGGCCAGCGTCATGCCTTCTTCCAGAGTTGGTTCTTCGGGAATGTGATACCTCTCTAGCATCCAATCACGCTGACCTGGTGGGGGCAGATGAAGCCTCCACTGCTCAGGAGGGTGTACTTGGGGAAGGCGTTGCCGATTTCTGAGATAACAGACATTGGCCCACTCCTGGAGCATGGTCTGGATATCGGGAGGGCATACGTCGGCAAGAAAGCTAATCCAATGCCAATCCTGAGACGTTGCTGGTCAATGTGCCGGCGGGATTAGGCGTGAACGCACTCACGCTGGAGGTGAAGCATGACAGCGGGTGACATAGTCATGCTGCTAGTTTCGGTGTCGGCAGGCGTGGCG
>PWTL01000017.1 GCA_003562845.1 Candidatus Acetothermia bacterium | reverse complement strand
TCTTTCCACCCGTGGAGCTCTCCCCCATACTCGGCGACCGTCATCATGGTCCCGTCGACTAACCTAACCTCGTAGTACACCATCTCTCCCAGGTAGTTCACGTGTTCAACCGTACCGGGAAGGGCGTTGAGTCCCTGTGGGGGGTTGTCCGAGCTGGTCAACCCAAGCTGCTCGGGGCGCAGCACCAGCAGGGCCGCTCCGTCAGCTGGACCCTCTGCAGGAAGCGATACACGCTCCCCGGAGTCGAGTACAAGCGTCCTTGTTCCCTCCTTCTCCTCGACTTGTCCTTGCAGGCAATTGGACTGACCGATGAAGCTGGCCACGAACGTGCAATTGGGACAGGTGTACACTTCTCGCGGACAACCTAGCTGGACGAGCTTTCCCTCATGCATGATGGCTATGCGGTCTCCCAGCGTAAGGGCCTCTTCCTGATCGTGTGTCACGAATATGGCCGTAATGCCCACCTGGCGTTGGATGCTCTTGAGGTGCGAGCGCATCTGCATTCTGAGTTTTGCGTCGAGGTTGCTGAGCGGCTCGTCCAGCAACAGCGTGGAGGGGCGGACAACCAGGGCTCTAGCCAGAGCAACTCGCTGTTGCTGTCCGCCAGAGAGCTGCTGCACCCACCGTTCCTCCAAACCGGGCATCCCCACGAGCTCCAGGATTTCGTGCACTGCGCTGCGGATCTCGCGCATCGACCAGCGGCGAACTTTGAGCCCAAAGGCAATATTGTCGAACACCGTCATGTGCGGAAAGAGAGCGTAGTTCTGGAAGACCAAAGCGGTATTGCGCCGTTCGGGAGGGATATCGGTCACGTCCTTTCCACTTAGCCATACCCGCCCTGCGGTTGGCTTCTCGAACCCAGCTATCATCCGGAGGAGTGTGGTCTTGCCGCAGCCACTGGGCCCCAGCAGGCAAAGGATCTCGCCCTCTTGGACGTCAAGCCTCACGCCATCCACTGCCCGAATTTCGCCGAACAGCTTCGTTACATCCTCTAGGTGCACAATGTCCAATACGCAGTCCCCCTGGAACTCTTGCTCAGTTGCCTGCCGACGTTGCCCCATCATCGCCACGCGAACTTCTCAAGGCCGAACAGCTTATGGACCACCGCCAACGTGACAAGCCCTAGGCCGACCAGGGTGCTTGAGATCGCGGTCACGGTTGGGTCCAATCCGAATTCCAGCTGGGCAAACATCCGTACGGAAAGCGTGATCATCCCAGGACCGGTGACGAAGATACTCACTGTGGTCTCGTTGAACGAGACGATGAAAGCAAAGATCGATGACACAACCAATCCTGGCTTGATGAGCGGGAAGGTGATCCGCCGGAAAGTGTGAAGGGGACCTGCGCCCAAATCTCGCGAGGCCTCCTCCAAAGAACGGTCGAATCCTACCAGGCTTGCTGCCATAGTTCTCGTGACATACGCGGTCACAAGCACTAGGTGTCCGAGCAGCACCCCACCGAATGTTGCCGTCCACCCCATCATCACCAGAAATCGGAGAAGGGCCAGTCCGACCAAGACAGCTGGGAGCATCAGCGGCGAGAGGAAGAGAGTCCGTAGGATCTCCCTGCCGGGGAAGCGGTAGCGAACCAGGGCAAGTGCTGCCAGTGTGCCGGTCGATACACCGATCAGGACGCACAATCCAGCGATTTGCAGACTGAGGAAGAAGGAGCGCACGTACTCTGTGCGAGCTATGATCTCCCCGTACCAACGGAGTGAGAATCCACCGCGTGGGGGAAACATGATGAGGCTTGACCCCTGGAACGAGGAGACAACGACCAGCACGAGCGGAGCCAGCAGAAACAGGATGATGAGAGCCTTGACAGTCCACGCCGTCACCTTGGTCGCAGCTCCTATGCCGGGCAACCCAAGACCATAGCGTTCTCTGTACCTCAAAAGCACGTCCCACGCCCGCCCCACAGCATTGAGCTTGTCATAACTGGAATCCTTACAAGCGCGAATAGCGGGGGCCCACCACCGCTGGCGTCTGGGTTTGGCAGCTGTTCCCGTCGCCTGGCTACGCTCGGTCCCTCCCAGGGCCCGCGTGTACAGGGTCACCAGTGTTAGGCTGATCAGCAGCAACACCACTGCGGCCGCAGCTGCGAAAGGCCAGTTCAAAACCTCCATCGCCTGTCGGCGCATGAGTATGCTGACCACGGTCACCATCCCTCCTCCCAGAAGCGAGGGAGTGACGAAGCCGCTGAAGCTGAGGAGGAACACAAACAGGCTGCCTGCAGCAACCCCCGGCAGGCTCAGCGGGAAGACCACCTTCCAGAAGGCGCGGAATTTGCTGCTGCCCATGCTGCGTGCAGCTTCCACCAACGACGCGTCGATGTTCTCCAGCACACTGCTTACCGATAGAATAAGGAAAGGCATGAATACTTGAGTTAGACCCAGGATAATTCCTGTTTCGCCTGGAACAAAAGCCAACCGAGGCAGGCCAAGCAGCGACAACACGTGGGAAATGGGCCCGTGACGGGACCAGAAGATCAGGATGCCGGTGTTCCGCGCCACGACGTTCGTCAGCAAAGGCGTGACCACCGCTGCCAGAAGTAGAATCCTGGTCTTCCCTTTGCTCCGTGCGATCGCCAGGGCGATAGGGTATCCCAACACGAGTGAGAGCAACGTGCTGTAGAGTGCAATACGTAGCGTGCGCCATAGGATCATTAAGTAGTAGCCGTCCGTGAGCAGCCGCACGTAGTTGGCTGGGGTGAACTCCTCGATCATCAGCCCGCTGCCCGGGATTCCTCGGTACCAGCTGATCACGAACAAGGCCCCCAACGGCACCAAGAAGCCTAAGGCCAACAGGACAAAGCTAGGCGTCGTCAGCGCGATCGGGGTGATCCATCTTCTCCTCACGCCTACCCCCGCTGCTTCCGCGATGCTAGGTTGCCGCCACGGGAGGTCCTCCTCCCGTGGCGGTAACTCCGAAGCTCCTGGTGCTTCACTCCAGGATCTCCCTCTCCCAGCGTTCAGACCACTCGGGCGTCATCTCGGTGATGTGCGCCCAGTCCAGAGCCAATAGCTCAGCAACCTCCTCCTCACCGTATGGCACCATCTCTGCCAACTCCGGCGGGAGCTCTACTGTCCTGTTGGTGGGGGCGTAGAAGAGTCTCTCTGCGTAAGCGATCTGGTTGGCAGCGCTGAGGTGGTAGTTGATGAATAGCTCTGCCAGATCGGTGTTTTCAGTGTTGGTGGGAATCACTGCGACGTTCATGGCGAAAGGTGTCCCCTCTTCTGGATAGGCGAAGTCAACTGGAATGCCCTCTGCCTTGGCCTCAAATACGTAGCCAGAGATCTGGGGAGTGGCCCACACATCGCCCACCATGAAGGCCAGATTCGTCTCGGGAATACCCGAAAGGATTGCCGGGAACGGTTTGAGCAGCTTCATGGCTTCGAAGCCTAGGTCAATGTCGTGCTCGGAGCCTCCGTGTGCTCTCCCGGCCATGGCTAGAAAGGCAAGCCCCTGGGTGCCCGGCACCACAAACGGTGCCACCTTCCCGCGGTACTGCAACTGCCAAAGATCCAGCCAGCGGGTCGGCGGGGGATCCATGTACTCGGTGTGGTACATGATGCCGATAGCCATGAAGGATACGCCGTACCCGACTTCCTGCGCTTGCGGGTAGAGGTTGTTCCATTCCGGCACGCCCTCAGGGTTTGGGGGTTGGATGATGCCGTCCTTCAGTGCCTGCTGTGCCTGTCCATAGGCCAGATAGGCTACATCCATTGTCGGCGACTCATACTCGGCATACAAGCGCGTGAAGCGCCCAGTACTCCCTCCCAGAATGAGCTCTACTCTTGCGCCTGTCTCCTGTTCGAAGGGTTTGATAACGTGCTCCCTAACGAGCTCCTCCTGTGCAGCTCCCCAGATTCCAACTACGAGCGTCCTACCCTCACCAATGCGCTCAGCCGTCGCCCCAAGTGGGAGCGCAAGTAGCACGGCTAGGGCCAAAAGTACCGACATGCTCCGCCAGTGTTTTCTGCTCACGGTGTTCCCTCCTTAGCTTTCGCAGGTGAAACAGGTGCGCGCTTTCACAAATACACACCTTCGGTACCCCATCCCATACCGGGAATAGGGCATAGGGCATCTTCCTTCTCTCTGCTTCACCACCTCCTTTGGGGAGATCGGTCTCAGCCTTGCAAAGCCGGGACGGTCCCCACCGGTAACTGCACTCCGCGTGCAGATCCCCTATCTGAATTGATGGCATGCGGTGCACGTTCCCCCATGGATCAACTTCGTCTTCAACCTTGTCTCCCTGAGCTCTGCCGACAAGACCTGAGTTGCTGCAACCTGGCCCATTCGGTAGGCGGGCACCTCGACAGAAGTTAAGTTCGGCCGCACGAATGCCGCCCAAGAGACGTGGTCAAATCCAGCCACACCAAGATCCTCGGGGACCCGCAGCCCCGCCTCCTCTGCGGCGTTGATGGCCCCAAGCGCCATCAGGTCATTGGCGGCCATGATGGCCTCGACCTCGAACTCTTTGAGCAACTTCGCCGCAACGCCGTACCCCGACTCGTATGTGAAGTGTCCACATTGCGCGGTCACTGGACGCCTGCCTGCAAGCTCCAAAGCGTTCAGGAATCCAGCGAGGCGCTCACGAGCGGTGCTCACCTCTTGAGGGCCCGTGATATAGGCAATGCGCTCGTACCCTAAGGAGAGCACATGCTTGGTCAACGCGTTGCTCCCGCCTTTGTTATCCGCGCCAATGGTGGGCAACCCTTCAACGACCCTGTCAACGCTGACCACCTGAACATTGCGCCTGAGCAGTCGCTCAACCTTTCTCATATCCGGCTGGCCGACTGCGACGAGTACGATGCCTTCCACACCCTCCGCGCGCAATATGTCAAGATGTCTCGACTCCTTCTCGCTTGAGTGATTGGAGTCGCAGATCATCGTGGAGAAGCCTTGGTCAAATGCCACCGACTCCACGCCCCGAGCAAGCAACGAGAAGAAGGGGTTGGAGATGTCCGGAAGTAGAACTGCGATTACCTGGGTACGCTGTCTACGGAGGGCACGAGCAGACTTCGCCGGCGTGTAATCTAGCTCCTCGATGGCCTTGAGCACTCGGGCCCTGGTCTCCGGCCTCATGTGTCCCCCATCAGCACCGTTCAACACTCGTGAGACCGTGCTCGGTGATACCTGTGCTTGCCGCGCTACATCTTTGATGGTAGTCGCCACCGGGTATCGTTCTCCGAAATCGATACCACACCATAGCGCGTTATCTTCCCTCTGTGAAGAGGACAAGCTTCCCAAGTCGAATATTCCTCGATCAGCTCAGGTGAAAGTGCGGCTGCGCAACCTGTCCCCATTCGAGCCGTGTTATCTGTCGGTCGGGTCGTGAGCTTCCCAACGGGGGGGCCATCTCCTTGTGCATGCGTAGCCAGGTGCCAGCGCCTAGATGCCTCTTGGTGCACCCTCTCGCTTCGGTGCCGAGCCTAGTCGGACACCGTGCAGGGCTGCCCGGGAACGGATCCACAGCTGAAAAGGAGACCGTCAAGGTAGGTGGATGACCCCGCTTCCAGTGGTCTGCGGTCACGTGCCCTCGACGGGGGAGATCAAACCGCACGTGCAGGGAAGCTAGGCACCCGACCACGAATCGATGTTCCCCCACGTGGAAGCGGCGCGCACAGCGGCGGCTTCCCTATAATGCTGTCGAGATTCGCGAGATTGTGCGCGACCGGCTGAGACTGCTGGACGAACGGGAGTGACATGGGAAAACGCCTCCGGGTCGTTGACGTAGAGCGGTGTGTCGACTGCCTGTTGTGCGCGTTCGCCTGCGCGCGACGGTTCGGCGGAGGAGGGCTGGCCAAGTCGGCGATCGCGGTGCGGTCGGTTGGGGGCATGGAGCGGGGGTTCGTGGTCGTGGTCTGCCGGGCGTGCGAGGACCCGCCGTGTCAGGCGGTCTGCCCGGTCGGCGCCATCCGCAAGGTGGAGGTCGGCGTGCGGGTGGACGCGGAGCGGTGCATCGGCTGTGGAATGTGCGTGGAGGCGTGCGCGATCGGGGCGGTGCAGTGGGATGTGGCCGAGCGGAAACCCGTCATCTGCGTGCACTGTGGCCTCTGTGCGCAGTTCTGCCCGCACGGGGTGCTGGCCCACGAGGAGGTGTAGCATGACCGGAGGCTTGCATCGCGTGCTGCTTGTGGACCTGGCCCGACACAGATCGTGGGTGGAAGACCGCGGGCGGCTATTCGCCGAGCGCCTGGGGGGCGCAGGGGTGGCCATCGAACTCCTGCACGAGCACTGCCCGGAAGGGTGTGACCCTATGGCGCCGGAGAACCCGATCGTGGTCGCCGTCGGTCCGCTCACGTCGCTCTATCCATTGGCCTCGAAGACCGTGGCCATGTTCAAGTCCCCCCACACGGGGAACCTGGGGGAGTCCCACTGCGGCGGACGGTCGGCCATGGCGCTCCGTCTGGCGGGGTACGGCGCGATGGTGGTCCTGGGCCGCAGCCCTACACCGGTGTACATCTCGGTGGACGCAGACGGGGTTCGGTTCCGCGACGCGCGCACTTTGTGGGGGATGTCCTCCTCGCTCACCGCGGGGCGGGTGATGCTGGAGCGGGAAGGGGGCGCAGGGCACCGCACCGTGCTGCGCATCGGCCCGGCGGGGGAGAACCTGGTGACGTACGCGAGCGTCACCGTGGAGACCTATCGCCACTTCGGCAGGCTGGGCATGGGCACGGTGATGGGCAGTAAGAACCTGAAGGGGATCGTGATCGCAGGCGACGGGGACATGCCCGTCGCCGACCGCGGTGCGTACCAGAAGACCTACCGCGACCTCTACACGCGGGCCGTGCGCTCGCCGGCCATGCGCAAGTACTACGAGCTGGGGACGCCCGAGAACCTGGGGCCGCTCAGCGCCATGGGGGCGCTCCCCGTGCGCAACCTGCAGTCCACCGGCTACGGGGCGGAGCCCCCGCTGGAAGGGGAGACGTTGGCTCGGGAGCACCTGGGCCGCAGGCTGGCCTGCTCGCACTGCCCCACCGCCTGCATCCACCTCGCCGCGCTGCGCGAACCGCACCCGGAGGCGCCCTACTTCTACAAGACCACCTTCGTCTCCTACGACTACGAGCCCCTGTACGCCCTGGGGACGATGCTCGGCGTGGAGCGGCCCACGGACGCGTTGCATCTTCTGGACGCGGCCGAGCACCTGGGACTGGACGCGATGAGCGCCGGCGTCGCGCTGGCGTGGGCCACGGAGGCGTTCGAGCGCGGGCTGCTGGACGAATCGGTGACCGAAGGCCTCCGCCCGGCGTGGGGCGATGCCCGGGGTTATGCGGCGATGCTCGGGCGCATCGCCCGGCGTACGGGCCGCTTCTACACGCGCCTTGGGGAGGGGGTGGACGCGGCGGCGGCGGCGTACGGCGGAGCGGACTACGCGCTCGCCTTCGGACGGCTGGAGATGCCCGGCTATCACACCGGCCCCGGGGCGCACCTTACGCACCTGACCGGCGCCCGCCACTCGCACCTCGACTCCGCCGGGTACGCCATCGACCAGCAAGATATGAAGGCCGGCCAGCCTCGGTCCCCCGGGGAGCTGGCCCGCGCGCTGCTCACCGAAGAGGCGCGACGTCAAGTGCTGTCGTCGCTCGTCATATGTTTCTTTGCGCGCGGCCTGTACAACGCGGACACGTGCGTGGCCTGTCTCTCCGCGGTGGAAGAGAAGTGGCAGTGGGACGAGCTGATGGCACTGGGGGAAGACATCCTGCGGCGCAAGCACGCCTTCAAGGCGCGGGAGGGGTTCGACTTCGACGCGCTGCGCATCCCGGCCAGGACGCTGGAGGCGCCCACACCGCTGGGGACACTGTCGGAGGAGACGCTGCGGGAGGCGACCTCCGAGGCCCAGCGCCTGCTGGCCTCTGGCGAGCGGTTCTCGCGCGAGTGACCGGTACCTCTCCGGCCCGCGCTCTGCCGCCACAGTCGGCGCCGAGCTGGTCTAGCTTCTCCAGTACACTTTCGCTTGTCTAAGTCAAGAGATCTAGGTGGCGGCAAGCGGCCGCTTAATGAGGTAGTTGTGAGGAAAGGAGGTCGGAATGGGCGCAAGGAAGCTGTGGAGCATGGCGTTGGCCCTGGTGGCTCTTGTCTGCGTGCTGTCGACGGCTGCAGCCGAGGAGGTGGAGTTCGCCGACTCGGCACTGGAGGCCGAGGTGCGGCGGGAGCTGGAGCTGCCGGAGGGGCCGCTGGACAGGGAGCTTGTGGCCGGGCTCGAGCGGCTGTTTGCCGCCGGGCGCGACATCGAGGAGCTCGCTGGACTGGAGCACGCCGCGGGGCTGCGTCGGCTTTCCCTGATGGATAACTTCATCCGAGAACTCACCCCGTTGAAGGACCTGGAGCGCCTGGAGACGCTGAACCTAGGGATGAACGACATCGTGGATCTCGCCCCCCTGGAAGGCCTGCAATCTCTGCGGGACCTCGATCTCAGGGAGAACCAAGTGTACGAGTTGGCGCCGCTCGGCGAGCTTCAGTCGCTGCATACGCTGGGCCTCAACACAAACCCTGTGGAGGACCTTAGTCCTTTGTCCCCGCTGCACAGGCTGCGCTGGCTGGATATCTCCGGCACGTTGGTGTCCGATCTTTCCCCACTGTCGGGCTTGGAGGAACTGCAGTGGCTGCTGGCCAACGACTCTTTGGTGAGCGATCTTTCCCCGCTGACTGGAACGCAGAACCTGCGGTGGTTGTTCCTGGCGGGAACGCCTGTGCGGGACCTGTCTCCGCTTTCGGTGTTGACCAACCTCCGACAGCTGATCCTGGTCGGAACGGATGTGGCCGACCTCTCCTCCCTGAGCGAGTTGGGCAGACTCGAGGTACTCACCCTGGACTACACGTTCGTGGTCGATCTCTCCCCGCTGGCCGGGCTCGACAGCCTGTGGCAGCTGGACATCGACATGATCGAGACGCGAGATCTGCGCCCGCTGGCCGAACTGCAGGCGCTGCAACACCTGAGTGCCTCGTTCAACGAGATCAACGACATCGCACCGCTGGTGGGCCTGGAGAACCTGGAGACGCTCCTCCTGATGGGCAACGTAATCGGCGATCTGGCGCCGCTCAGCGAGCTGCACCGGCTCAGAGTGCTCAACCTCGCCGGAAACAACGTGCGCGATGCCAGCCCGCTGTCCGCCCTCCGCAATCTACAGGTGCTCAACCTCGCCGGAAACAGCGTGCGGGACCTCACCCCCCTCGGCGAGCTGCTCCGGCTCGAGTTCCTCAGTGTGGCCGGGAATCGGTTCTCGGATCTCTCGCCGCTTGCCCAGCTGGAACAGCTGAAGGAGCTGTTCATCTCGCACACCTCGCCTGAGTCACTGCAGCCGCTTCTGGAGCTGCCGCGCCTGCAGTACTTGGCTGCGGAGGGGATGCTTTTGGACAGCGCAGCAAGGGAGGTACTGGACAAGCTGGAACAACGCGGCGTGACCGTGGTGCGCTGAGCAGCCGGGGTCGTCGCTGCCCCCGTCGACAAGGGGATCAGCGTCGGAACCCGGCGACCCCGAGAGGGATGGCCCAGGAGAAGGCCCTCCCAGGGCACGCAGGAGCCTCGGGAGGAGCTCGACCCGCTGTGCTTTCCCTCAGCTCAGAAACTCGGCCAGGACCCGGGCGAAGAGGGAGCGGATGAGAACAATGGGGCCGGGGTAGGCGCGCCGGGCCGCGTTCCTCATGTTGAGATCGTAGCCGAAGCAGTGCATGAGGAGCGCTGACACTTCCAGCCGGGCCAGCTCCTCGGCTGCCCGGCCGACCTGGTGGCTTTCGGTGTAGGGAGAGACGGCTCGGCCCACGGCGTCCACACCCCAGGAAAGCAGTTCGTCGACGGCCGGCTGGATCTGCTGCTCAGAAGGCACGATGACGCCCAGTGCCTTGCCTTTCTCCAGGTTGGGGAGCACGCCCTGCAACAGACGATTGGGCACGATGAACGGAACTGAGCAGGGGAAGGAAGGGAAGGACCCCGAGCACAGCAGGCCAATGGCGGAAGTCTCGTCGGCCAGGCGGCCGGCGAGTTCCTGGATTCGCTGATGGACGAACCCCTTGTCCACCATCACCTCGCGGCCGTCGGCAAGGCGGGTGACGACTGTTGCCGTCCCTTGCGTCGGCCGGTGATGGGCGATCTCCTCGGAGGACAGCCCATCGAGCGCCCCTGCCTGGATGATCTCCACGTCCGCAGGCAGGAGCGAGCGGATCTCGGGGACGACGTCGTCCCGGGGGGCCTGCCCGATGGTGAGGAGCCCCAGCGGCTTCATCGCTCCTCCCCGCCCTGCCCCTGCAGATGGCGCAGGGATCCGTAGAGGGAAAGGAGCCGGCCGTACTCCTCTTGGTCGAAAAAGCGACAACTTCCGGCAGTGTAGTCCTTGGCCACCTCGATGCAGAAGCGTGCGGCCATTTCCAGATCGACGACCTGGTTGGCCCCGGTCGCGCAGCCCGCCACGGGAAGCGCGGTGGTCGTGGCGACACCGACCACGGGCGCCGTCGTGGCCGTAGCCGGCTGGAGGATACTGTTGATGTGGTGAATGTCGTTTCCATAGGGGGTGATGTCCTGGGTGGTGATGGGAACTACGTGGGGAGGTTCTCCGCTCACCCGCTGGGCGATGCTCAGAAGGTCATCGCTCGTCCGCAGGATGTACCCCTCCTTGACTGTCGGCGTCACGGCAAAGCCCCGGCGGTTGATGAGCCAGTTGCCTTTGGTGGCATCGATGGACAGGACCGCGTTCATCGCGGGGTCAACTTCTTGGCGGTTCATCGTGTTCATGTCCACGGGCGCGTTCATGAACCAGGTGGGTTCGTGGGGGATGATGGGGGCGTCAGGGCAGATGTGGGTGGCGATGATGACGTCACCTTGCAGTTGTTCTCCCCAGGAGGCCATCTTAGCCAGCCGTGCCGCGCAGGCCAGGGCGACGATGGCTCCGTCGGCATCGGAGACCAAACCGAGCAGCTTGGGGCGGGCGCCGATACCGCCCAGCCGCCCGATGATCCCCAGAGTCGGCCCGTCGCCCCCCGAGCGAACCCAGACTTTCACGAAGTCCGTTGAGCCCTTCTCGCCTTGCACTTCCGTGGTCTCGGCGGCAGGATCTCCGTGCCCTTTGAGCCAGTCCAGCACCGTGGCTCCCCGCACGCGGGGATCCTCCAGGAGTTCCATGATCTCCATAACTTCGCGCAGCATCACACCTCCCCAAATACGTAGCGGACCAAGGGCCTTCCGATGGCCTCCTCGGCCACCTTGAACAGCTCAGGCTGGCGCATCCCGCCGCCCAGGATCAGCCGCTTTCGGTCTGCAGCAAGGACGGCGACCTCCATCCCCTCTCGGATCTCCGCGGTGGAGACGGGCAAGCCACGGGCGGGATCGAGTGTGGTGATCAAGTCAGGGAAGGTATGCGTGCGGGTGCCGTGGGTCTCCAGCAGCATGTACTCGTTCCAGAAGACAAGCTCGTGTCCCCCTTCGATCCACACGGAGCCTACGTCGAAGCCTCCTTTCGTTTCGATGTCCACCTTGGTGACCCGCCCCGTGGCCACGATCTTCCCACCCAGCGCCCGGGCGACCTCCTGTTCCACGTTGGCCCCTTTGGCATTGGCCTCCAGCATGGCCAGCCCCAAAGAGATTGCCTGCTCCATCGCCCCGACCGCAGCGTGGTCGCACAGATAGTCGGCACTGATGGGGTTGCGGGCCACGGCCACGATGCCCCCGGCCAAGACGGAGGCCTCCCGAACCAGCTTGCCGCAGCGGGCCACGGTGCCGCTGATCACGAGGCTCAGGTGGCGGCCTGTTTCCGGGTTCCCGCCGCAGGCAGCGTGCCAGGAGATGTAGTCGGGGAGTTGGTCCAAGCCTATGGAGCCCATGGCCGAGGTCGGCTGGGCGCGGCCGTTGCAGGGGGCGTCGACCACCGGGATGCCCAGCAGGGCCGACTGCACCAGCCCGTTGACCGAGGCCATGCCCCCCATCTCGTTGGTGATCAGCCCCTCTATCGGGTCCTCGATGGCATCGGACAACATCTCCACCGCGCTCACAAAGTCGGCCACCTTGACGTATTGCTCGGTCGCCGCCGGGGCGCCCACCGCAGACACCGTGATCACCACAGCCTCGCCAGGGAACACGTCCAAAGGCACGATGGTGGTCTCGCCAAGCGCCAACGCAAGCTTCCCGGTCTCCAAGCCCCTGGCCAGTGACCCCCCGCCACCTCCGCCGAGCACAGCACCTCCCAGGGCCAACGCCTCCACCGTTCGCTCGTCGCACCTCAGCATCGCTCCTCCTTCTCTCTCATCACATGAACTGCCGTCTCGATTTGGGATCCAGCGCATCGCGCAACGTGTCTCCCAGCAAGTTGAACCCCAGAACTGTCAGCCAGATGGCTAGCCCCGGGAATGTGGCGTGCCACCACGCCACCGCCAGGTACTGCCGCCCCTCACCGATCATGGCACCCCACTCGGGAACCGGGGGTTGGGCCCCGATGCCGATGAACCCCAGTCCCGCCGCGTGCAGGATGGCCATGCCCATGTCCAACGAAGCTTTGATCAGAATCGGAGAAGCGCAGTTGGGCAGAACGTGGCGGAACAGAATCTTAGGCATACCCAGTCCGATGGCCCGGCCGGCCTCCACGTAGGATTCCTCGCGCACCGATTTGACCTTCCCGTGCACCAGTCGCACGTACCCCTGCCACCACACGATGGACAGGCCGATCATCGCGTTGGCGATCCCGGGCCCGAGCGCAGCGACGATGGTAATGGCCAGGAGGATCCCGGGCACAGCGAGGAACACATCTGTGATGCGCATGATGAGCTGCTCGACCCATCCCCCCACGAACCCGGCGATCAGTCCCAGCGGGATGCCGATGCCAGCCCCTATCGACACCACGATGACGCCGATGAGCAGCGACAGGCGTGTACCGACGAGCACCCTGCTGAACAAGTCCCGGCCCACCTCGTCGGTCCCGAACAGGTGCTCGGCGC
>PWTL01000074.1 GCA_003562845.1 Candidatus Acetothermia bacterium | reverse complement strand
GTTCTTACGTAGTCCGAACCGAGCACATCCAGGGCCTCGGCCCTGGTGAGCCGCGTAAGCGACGCCAGCGCAGGAAACGACAGCGAAAACGCAGGGAGGATAATGTGGCGCAGGCCATTCACAAAGGCGTCCCAGTGTCCTGTGAGCAGGCTGTCCACGAGGAGGAAGCGCGTCAAAGCAGGCGGGCCGGACACTCCAAACCCCAGCCTGCCGCCTATGGGCAAGAGCCGAAGCTGGGAAGCGATGAGAAGCTGCAACATAAGCGCCAGCCAGAAGTCCGGCAGGCCGACGCCGGTCACCGAGGCCAGGCGGCTGGCATGATCCAACCACCGGTCGTGGTACACGGCCGACAGCATCCCCAGGATGATGCCCCCCAGGGAGGCGAAGGCCAACGAGAAGAGGACCAACTCAAGCGTTGCCGGGTAGTACCTGGCCAAGTCGTCACTGACCAGGCGACGTGTCCGGATCGACCGGCCGAAGTCCGCTCGCAGGACGCCCGTCAGGTAGTTCCAGTACTGCACGGGAAGCGACTCGTGCAGCCCGAACTCCATCCGTAACTGCTGCACCATCTCTTGTGTGGCGTAGGGGCCGGCGGCGAGTCGGGCTGGATCTGTGGGAACCACTCGCGAGATGACGAAGATGATCACCGACAGCCCGAGCAGCGTCAGGCCAAGCAACACAACCCGTCGAATCAGATAACTGAGCATGAGCTATGAGGGGGCCTGCGTAGGGCAGGCCCCCTCTTCCTTCTCCTCAGGCTAGGGGAGCCGATCCTTGTCAATGTACAGATTGTATACGTCGATCTCCGAGGTCATCCGCAACGGACAGAAGCGGTATCCCTGGATGAAGTCCCGGAACGCCCACCTGCGGTTGTACAGCATGCCGAAGATCTCCGTAGCTCCGTCCAGAACGATTCGCTGGATTTCGTCGTACATCTTCTCCCGCGTCTCCCAATCGAACGTGGCGCGAGCTCGCTCGACCAAGTAGGTCACCCGCGGGTTCTCGTAGAAGTGGGAGTAGTAGTAGGAGCCGGCGGACGAAGGATGATATTGGATAGCGATGGCATCGGGGTCGTTGGACACCGGCGTGGTGAACACGGCCATGAAGTCCGGGGAAGTCTCGGGTTTGGATCCGCGCTCCACCATCTGCGGCCAGATCAAGGGGACCATCTTGACGTCGATCCCGATCTCGCCGAGGCACTCTTGGAGCACAAGGCCCATCAGCCGTTCCTCTTCAAACCCCGCGACGTACACGTACTCGAGTTCGAAGCCGCCGTCGGGATAGCCGGCCTTCCGCATGTACTCCCGAGCCTTGTCAAGATCGTAGTTGTACATCCATTCCTCGAGGCTCACGTAGCCCTTGGTGGCCATGGGGAACGGGCTGTCCATGAGAACGGCGTTGCCCTCGTAGATGTCGATGAACGTCTCGTAGTCGTACGCGTAGCAGATGGCCTTTCGGATCAGCGGGTTCGCCGTCATCCCTTGCTGGGTGTTCATCTTGAGCCCGAAGGTCGTCATCCCCGGGTCGTTGGTCACGTAGATTCCCGGCGTCGCGTCAAGCTGATCGAAGTCGCGGCTCGTCACGCCCTCGACGATGTCAGCGTCCCCGGCCAGGATGGCCATCCGTTGGGAAGCGGCCTCCCGCACAAGGCGGAAGATGAATCCATCGATGTGATCAGGGTGAGGCCATCCTTTCCAGTAATCCTCCCGGGCCTCCAGCCAGTAATACTCACCGTGGACCCACTCTCTGATCTGGAACGGCCCTGAGCCAGCAGTGTTCGGAGGATCCCGCAACCAGCCGGATCCCCAGTCTCCGTCAACCTCGTGTTCCTTCAGCTGATTGGGGTTGACGATGTACCACCAGGGAAGCATGGATGCAAAGGGAGCGTACGGCTCTGTCAGGTGGAAGCGAACCGTGTACTCGTCGACTACTTCGATTCCCTCCGGTTCCAATACGCCGGAGAGCATCCACGCCGGTCCCTGGTTCAGGCTCAGCGTGCGGGCAAACGAGTACCGAACGGCCTCCGCATTCACCGGATCCCCGTTGTGGAATTCTGCATTCCTCACCAGATGGAACGTCCACACCTTCGCGTCGGGGGACGCTTCCCACGACTCCGCCAGCCACGGTTCGAGCACAGGAGGATCATCCACATACTTGAGCAGCGCGTCGTACACGGACTCCTGGATCATCCGCGTGGACCAGTCATAGTGAATGGCGGGATCGACGATCTCCACGGGCTGTCGAGCCGCGAATACAATGTGGATTTTCCCGTCCACCACTTCGTAGCCCGAGCCGACCACGAAGCTCCCCAAAACCAAGAACAGCACTACGTACCACAGTCGTTTACGCATTTCGCTTACCCCCTTCAAGGCTCCGCTTTGCCTGACCCTGCGATTCGTCCCCGCTCCTCACCTCCCTACGCGGACACACTCTCAATCAAAACGTGGGAGGGCTGACCGCCCAGATTCCCACGGCGTCCTCGTCACCTACGTTCTCGAAACGGTGTGGCTGATCGCTGCGATAGGTGATGCTGTCTCCCGCCTGCAGAATGTATTCCCGGTCGCCGACCACGATCTTCACCTTCCCGCTGACCACCAGGCCCGTTTCGATCCCCGGGTGGGCATACGGTGTCGGACCGCTGGAACCCCGCCTCTTCAACCTCATCTTGAACATCGCGATGTGGGGATTGGGCGCGGAGAGCAGGTCGTACTCCAATGCCGAAGAGATGACGAGCCGCCGCCGCTCGCCCTCTGCGGTCACGGCTTCTTGCACCGGAGCAGGCGTTTCGAAGAAGTGCACCAGGGGTCTTCCCAAGGCATCACCGAGCCTCTTCAGCGATGAAAGCGAGGGGTTCGTCTTGCCGTTCTCCACCCGTGAGAGGTAGCTCTCGGACTTGCCTATCAAGGAAGCCAGCTCTCTCAAAGTCAAGCCCTTCTCTATACGGAATTGCCGTATCATTACACCAAGCGGCTGCGTGGCTTTCTTCACACTCAAGGTAGAGTACTATAGGGCGTGCCTTGCGCACGAGTCAAATCAGCTGTCTCCTCAGTCCTCCGAGTCCCGGATGGGATTGCCTCTAGAGATTCAGGTCTCGGAACGCGGGAGTGACACAGAACTGCAGGCTGCAAGGCAAGCACGGATGCTGTTGATCAAGTGGGGGTTTTGCGCGCAGTTTGGTCCGCCTGACCGTCTCATGGTAGGGTCATGTGAGGGAGTGTGCTCCCTCAAATCAACTGCACGGAGGAGGAAGCTGATGGGCGCAGAGCGAAGGAGAGCACGATTGGCACCGCAGGGACTGCGGGTGACGGTGCTGCTGCTTGTGGCGGCGTTGGCAGTGGTGGGGCCGCTTGCGGCGGCGCGCAGCCCGGCACAGCGGGACACCAACGGAATCATGGTGTTCTACACTGACTGGGGCACGAGCGACTTCTACGTGGGCGCGGTGAAGGGCGTTGCGCTGTCGATCTTCCCGGAGGCGACGCTGGTCGACCTGACGCATGACGTGCCGCCGTTTGAGCTGGGGCCCGACGCGATCGAGATCCTGCGCGCGGCGGCGCGGGAATTCCCGTCGGGTACGGTGTTCGTGGCCGTTGTCGACCCGGGCGTGGGCACTGAGCGCCGGCCGATCGTAGTCCACACAGAGGACGACAAGTTCTTCGTGGGCCCGGACAACGGCCTGTTCACCCCGTTCATCCTGGAGGGGGTCAAGGGGATCTATTACATCACCAACGAGTCGTTCATGCGCCCGGGCCCGCGGTCGCACACCTTCCACGGCCGGGACATCTTCACGCCCACGGCGGCCCACATCGCTGCCGGGCGTAGCGTGACCCAAGTGGGACCGGAGATCGACGATCCGGTGCTCCTGGATATGGGCGTGGCCACCCTGGAAGACGGGGTGCTGGTGGGCGAGGTGCTGGTGATCGACCAGTACGGAAACCTGGGCTCCAACATCTATCGTGACCTCATCGATGAGGCCGGGCTCTCCGTGGGCGACACGCTCCGGGTCACGGTGGGTGAGACCACTGACCTGGTGCCGCTCGTCTACACCTACGGGGACGTGCCGGTGGACGACGACCTGGTGTACATCTCCAGCCGGGACGCCCTGTCGATCGCGGTGAACTGGGGCAGCGCCAAGGAGCGGTGGGGTGCCGAGGTGGGCACAGTCATTCGCGTGGAGAAGGCCGAGTAGAAGGTTCCCTGCTCTATTTCGCTCGGGGGCTGCCCGACTCCCGCCGGAGCGGGCGGCCCCGGGCAGTGTACAGCCTGCTGGCCGGGCAGCGTGCGGAGCCCTCTACCTCTGGGCCAGCATCGCGATCCCTACAACTATCGCGTACACGCCACTGAAGATCATCGCCCCTCTGTAGGATACACCTCACGGGTAGAATGTGTGCATGGTCTGGCTGAACTGGGTGGCCATCCTGTTCTGCCTGTCGCAGTCGGCGCTGCTCTCGGGCCTGAACCTGGCGCTGTTCTCCCTCAGCAAGCTGGAACTCGCGGTCGAGGCCAAGAAGGGGAACCCCCGCGCGAAGAAGACCCTGCGGCTGCGGGAGGACGCCAACTTCGCCCTGGTGACCATGCTCTGGGGCAACGTGGGCGTGAACGTGCTGTTGGCACTGCTTTCGGGGTCGGTGCTCGCCGGCGTGGCGGCGTTCTTGTTCTCCACCGTGGTGATCACCATATTCGCCGAGATCATCCCTCAGGCGTACTTCTCCCGACACGCCCTGCAAGTGGTCGCCTTGCTGTCGCCGGTGCTGCGGGCCCATCAGTTCCTGCTGTACCCGGTTGCTCGCTCCACAGCTTGGGGCCTCAATGCCTGGTTGGGGGGAGAGGAGGTACGGCACTTCCGGGAACGCGACCTTCGCCGGGTCATCAGCGGAACGGACATCCTGGGCCGCTTGCTGCGAGGCATCGCCCTCCCCCCAGCGGAGCGGTCGACGCTGGGCTAGGCATTCGGCCTAGAGGGGGTATGATGGTTCGTAGAGAACGAGAAGGAGGCCGCTTTGTGATCAGGCGATTCGGTGTGGGGCTTGTCGGGCTCCTGGTGCTGGCCCTCGGGGCGGGGTGTGCCGGGGAGTACCTGCCACAGCCAGAGGGGTGGCTGAGCTACATCGAGTGCTACGACGGCGGCAGGGTCTACGATGACGAGGTGGCGGCGCTCGTTGGTGAGCTTGTCGCGGGCCGCGAGTACGGGAGCCTCGTGTTCGTGTTCACCCAGTGTTTCAGCGGGGGGATGCTCGACGACCTGGAACAGGCGCTGCAGGGGACGGGAGATGTCGCGCTGATAAGCGCCAGCCGCCACGACGAGTTGGCGTGGCGAGCGGTGACCACGGACTCGGTCATCTGCCTTGGCCGAGCGGGCCTGAAGGAGCCCCAAGGGTACTTCGCCTCCGTGGTGGCCAGGGGGCTGGCGAGGACGGGCGAAGAGGCCCTGTCCATGCTCGAGGTGTGGGAGCTGGCCCGCGACGACGGTCCGGCCCGCCCGGGGGGTCCGGTTACGCAGTCGAAGATCTGTCCCGGAGAGAGTTTAGTCGATCCGCCGGAGCACGCCCAGTGGGTCTCTGTGGGGCGGGGAGCCGAGGTCGGGCTGGGATGGCACGCAGGGGGAACCTCGGTTGTGACTGAACAGCGCTACGCGCTTTTGTTCGTGGGGGACGGCGATTCAATTGCCGACTGGAACGACCTCGCTCTGATCTACGCTGTGCTCCTGTCCCAGGGGTTCGCAGCGGAGAGGATGACCGTGCTCGCCGGGCCGGGGCCGGAGGAGACGGTGATTCTCGAGGATCCGCAGAGCCTTGTATACGGTGTGCCCGAGTTCGTCGAGGGCCCGGGAACCCGCGGCGCATTGCTGGAGGCGTTGGGCGGGCTGTTCAGCACCGTGGACCCTGAGGCGCAGATCTTCATGTGGGTGGGGGGACACGGGGGACGTGAGCCCGCTATACCTTGGGCGTCGGCGATTGGCCTGTCCCCAGAGGGCTGGGTGCACGGAACGCTGACGGATGGGTCTCAGCGGCTCGACGATGGCACTCCGTACGACTTGTTCTCTTTCAGAGGAATGGAGGGTGACCGGGTCACCGTGAGCATGATGTCGAAGGATGTGGACGCGTACCTGTGGTTGTACGATGACGAGCGCCAGGTTCTCGCTGTGGATGACGACAGCGGCGGGCGTACAGATGCCCGGTTGAGTTCTTCTCTGCCCGAGACGGGGATGTACTACGTCCTGGCCAATACGTACGCTGAAGGGGAGACTGGACGGTACTCTGTGCAGCTTCGCCTCAACGAGGACGACTAACCGCTCTCTTGCGCTCGCCGGGCGGGGTTTTCTTACGGCGACGGTCCCCGATGTTGCGTGGTAGAGAAGAAGAAAGATAGAGGCTGGCGAGGGCGGATCGCTCGGTCGAAGTGCGGGAGCATCCCCAGCGGCTGGCCCTGGGTTGGGGGCAGCTGAGTCCCTAGAGTTGGGGTGATGAGGAGCCGGTGAGTGGCTGAGAGAAAGTGGGGTACACTGCCTGTATAGAACGGGGCGTGGAAAAATGGACAAACGCATTGCGGTGATCGGAGTGGGTAAGCTGGGCGGCACGCTGTGCAGTGCCCTGAGCAGAAGCGGTGTTGTGCCGGCGGGATGCCTGGTGGGGACAACTGCGCACGAGGAGTCAGCACAGAGCGCAGCAGGACAACACGGGATACGGGTGTCGACGGACAATACAGCGGCGGTCGAGGGTGCGGATTTGATTGTGCTGGCTGTCAAACCCCAAGGGATGGGGCGGCTCCTGCAGGAGCTCAAGCCGGTGATCACGCCCGATCAGGTAGTGCTGACCCTCGCCGCGGCGATCACCACGCGCTTCGTCGAGGACAGGCTACAAGAAGGTGTGCCCGTACTCCGCGCTATGCCCAACCTGCCCAGCCTTATCGGTCAGGGCATGACCGTACTCTGCGCGGGCCGGCAGGCGCATCTCGAGCATATGGTTATGGCCAAGGAGATCTTCTCTGCCCTGGGCCGAGTGGCGGAGATCGACAGTGAAGAGCTAATGGAAGCGGTCACGGGGCTCTCGGGTAGCGGTCCCGCCTACGGCTACATCATCGTCGAATCTCTGGCCGAGGGCGGGGTCAAGGTAGGGCTGCCGCGCTCGCTGGCCACGGTTATGGCCGCGCAAGCCATCCTGGGCGCGGCCGCCATGGTGCTGGAGACGGGCGAGCATCCGGCGCTGCTCAAGGATATGGTCACTACCCCCGCCGGGACTACCGTCAACGGACTCATGGCCCTGGAGGAGGGCAACATCCGCGTGGCGCTCATCAAAGCCGTTGAGGCTGCCACGGCCAAGGCCAAGGAGCTGGCTCGGTGAAGGAGGGGGGCTCACAGGCAGGTGCATGCAACGGGCACTCAACAGGCCCGCGGAGGCGGGCGGGAGTCACCGGCTCAGCGGGAAGTGGAGACGAAGGCCTTTCCGTCGCGCTGGCACAGGCGCAGGGCCAGATCGCGCCCGTCCTTGGCTGCGGGAGGGAGTCCTCCCCCCGGGGTAGTCCACTGGCCGATCATGTGGAATCTGTCCAGGCCGGGGAGCGATTTGGGCAGCTGGGTGCTCAACGCCTGCGGGGTGGGGCGCTGCCCTCGAAGCTCCCGTGCCAGTTGCTCGTGTAGCGGTGCACGGTATGCGGCGTGGATACGTCGATGGTTTCCACCGCCTCGCGCAGTCCGGGGAACCTGCCCTGCAAAAGGTCGATGACTTGCTGGGCGATGCGCTCTTTCTCCCGGTCGTAGCGCTCGCGGTCCCGCGCAGCCAGATCCCGCCGGTAACCGTCGTTCCAGGTGTGAAGGATGACTGTGAGCGGCGTCTTTTCGCTCGAGGCCAGCGTACGGTCGTAGTTGTGGACGTTGACGCTCACATAGCGGTGCTCTGAGTCGTCGGCCAGGACGAAGGGCTCGGGGAGAGCCAGGATGAGTCCGTGAGGTGATCGGAGTAATCGTGGGCGACGCCCAGGCCGAACAAAAGTGCTATTGCGCTCCAGGAACCGGGGATTACAGAGGACAGCGCCTGGCGCAGGCGGGGGCTCTTCCAGCGGGCCGCACAGGATTCCATTCGCGTCGCAGCGTACGCGCGCACCTGGAGGAGAGCCGGCAGGTTGCGAACGGCAAAGCGCAGCCAATCGAGGCGTCCCCAGCTATCGGTCACCGCAGGGACAGCGAAGCCGGCGCAGCGCTTGAGTCCGTGAACGAGCTTGCGGACTTGCCGGCGATCCTCGGGGGCCACCCGCAGAAGCTCAGCTTCTAGCCGGTCCAGGTCGGCGTAGAACCGCACGACCTCTCCGTCGGGAAACTCGACACGGCTGAACTCCTCGAAGTTCCTGATCTCGGCCGGGGGCCGTGTTCGTCCTCCAAGGCGCCGAGCTCGTCCCAGATCTGATCGAAGCCGGTGCCGGGCTTCGTGCCCATCAGCCAGTAGATGCAGTAGTCGAACACCTACTCCCCGCGGCGCCACGCCGTGCACAGGCCTCCGGCGAGCGAGTGCGCCTCGAAGATCTCCGTTTGGTACCCGTTACGCTGAAGGTACGAACCGGCAGATAGGCCGGCGATACCGGCGCCGATGACCAACACCTTGCCCTCGTTCACAAGCCCTCCTTCCACAAACTGCGCCATGATACTCCACTTCCCCACCGGGAGCGGCTCGTGCAGGAGCGTACGCTGCCTTGTCCCGGCAATGCCCCGCCGGAGTCCGCCGGCTCCGGCGGGGCATTGGTCTAGCTTCCCGTACCGGTCAGTGCCTGGATGTCCTCCGGCGAGAGCTGCGTCTTGCCGTGGGGACCGATGCGGACGAACACCTCTCCTGCCTGGAATATGATCTCTTCCCCCAGGGCCAGGATCGGTCCGGCGTGCTGCACGTGTTCGAGCAGTGTCAAGTACGCCTCGCTCAGGTAGACGACCTCGAGGAGCGACGCATCGTCCGTGTAGGTTGTCTCCGTCCACACGCCCTCGCGGAGGACGAACACCCGTCCCGCCACGTCACGCACCAGGTCAGTGGGCACAGCCTTCTCCGCCTCGGCCAAGTCCTGCGTCGCCCGGGCGGCGCCGACCGAACTGGCCCCTGCCGGAGCGGCGTACGCCGCCGGTGGGGGCAGCATGTCTCGTTCCTCTTCCCGCACAAGGTACGAGGTATACGGCGTGGCGATCCCGTACAGCGTGGCCAAGGCGATAATCTGCTCGACGACCTCCTCGGACTCGCCCTCCAGGCGTACGCGATTCAGGAGGTGGCCGATCTTCCGTGAGGCCCACAGCCGAGGAAGAAACGCTGCCTCGACGGCCGAGTCGGGGAATTCCCTGTCGAAGGAGAGCGCGAGCTCCTCTTCTCTCCGCTGCCCGCGGACGACGATCTCGGCAGCGCCATTTCCCACAAAGCGGCCGACCACCATGATCTGCCCGCCGTAGAAGAGGTCAGGCAGAGCTCGCGGATAGAGGTCGTATACGGACACGCCAGCCACGGCGAGGGAGAGGCCGGTGAGGGCCGGCTCGGCGATCTTCCGGTAGAAGGCGGACAGCGCGCCCTCCAGGTTCTCGCCGGGGACGACGTAGGTCGTGGTCCCCCTGTTTCCCTGGGAGAGAAGGTCGAGAAGGTGCGTGTTCACGTCGTAACCGACACCGAAGGCGAACAGACGCGCAGCCGCTTTGTTGGCCGCAGTCACGTCGCGGACGATCGTGTCGGTGTCCGTGGGGCCGCGGGTGGGCAGTCCGTCGGTCAAAAAGAGCACGTACTTGGGGCGCTCGTCGGGGGCAAACCAGCTCATGGCCAGGGTCAAGG
This sequence comes from Candidatus Acetothermia bacterium, assembly GCA_003562845.1. Taxonomy (GTDB): domain Bacteria; phylum Bipolaricaulota; class Bipolaricaulia; order Bipolaricaulales; family Bipolaricaulaceae; genus T3SED10-47. The sequence continues at coordinate 3,239 of PWTL01000074.1, read as the reverse complement.
CGCCGTGGATGTCTGTCCAGCCGTCGGCGTAGATCGTGCGTACCTTGGCCACCGTGTCCACCACGCGGTCGGCTGAGGCTTCGGTGAGGCCTTCCGTGAGCGGTGTGATCTGATCGCTGAAGGTGATGACCCCGAACCGATCAGCGGGTCCGAGGTTGCGCAGGATGAACTCCGCCGCCTCCCGCGCTTGGACGATCTTCTCCCCCCACATGGAGCCCGAGGTGTCTATCACCAACACGAGGTCCTTGGGAACAGGCGGCTCGTCTCCCAGGGGAGGGGGCACGACGAGCAGCAAGAAAAAGCCGTCCTCGTCCCCGGCCGCGTAGGTGATCAGGTCCGCCCCCACGTGGAGGCCGGTGTACCCGTAGTAGAGGACGAAGTTCGCTGTGGGAAGTGTGTTTCGCTCGACGTAGCCCACGTGGGCGCTGAACGGGTCGGGCCTGGTGACGGACACGTTGTGGCTCGGGGAGTAGATGCTTCCGATGGCTTCCGAGCTTGTGATCAGAAGATCGATTGTGACTTCCTCCAGGGGCACGGTGGAGAAGCGCTCTGTCTCCAGGGGGTACACGTAACGGTACACACCGCCTTCGAGGACGAGGAGCTCGCTGTACTCGAGGCGGATCCGCCGGCTCTCCCCCGGGCCAATGGGGAACACACGGGCGCGGAACGCGCCCCGCCCCACGTACTCCAAGAGAGCCGGATCCAGATTCCGCTGCAAATACGAGAGGTAGATCTCCCGGGCCTCGTCGGCCGGGAGGAGTTCGGCCGCCACCGGCTCGTCTCCCACCCACAGGGTGAACCCCTGAACCAGTGCGCCGGGAGGCAGGGGGAACACATAGGTTCCCTCCACCGGGCGTCCAGTATCGTTGCGGAATTCTTGGTCCACGGCCGTCGTGACCAACCCCTCTTCGGCAGTGATCGCCACTCGGTGATAGGTGATCGCCAGCCACCCATCCGGATGGTCGGGAATCACAATGCCGTCGCCGTACCCGGCCAGCACGACCAGGCATACCGCCCCCAACAAGACCCACCTACAACGTGTGTTCATGGAGTTCTCCTCTTGAGACGCAAGAGCTGCTGTGGAGAAGCCTCTATCCGCCAAGCTTCTTCGGCCACCACTCGCCTCCTACTTTCTCCACGCGATCGCCGGTCTGCAGACCGCCCGGGCATGTGGCGTCGTATTGCGCTTTTTCCATCTTCAGGCGCACTCGCCGCCCGGCTTCTGTGCGGAAGTGCACGTCTGTATAGTCCTTGAGGGGCTCGTCTTGGTGTTTCTGCATCTGGTAGGTGCGCACCTTTACCACCGATCCCTTCCAGGTCTTGGCGGTCCGCCGCTTGCTATAGAGCAATAGGACAGCAGTGAACGCCAGGACGACGGCCACGGTAACAACGACGAGCGTTGCTCCTTCGAGTTTCATGTCTCCTCCTTGGGCTCATTGGGCTCATTACGGCTTGGCGCCCGGCCCCCGGGAGCACAGCCGCCAAGCTCGCTTTCTACAATTCGGTCCTCATTCGGTGCGCTAACGCCGATCGAGCTCTCCGCCGTGAGCCGTAGTGAGGAAGCCGAGGTCGGCGGGGCAGACAGCAACCTGGGCGTTTCCGCCGGGCGCCCCGGGCTCGGGGATCACGTTGCCCCGACCGGCGATGTAGCCTGTGAACTCTTCGCCGTCGTCGTCGCACTCGGGGACAAACAGGGCGACCCCGTATTCAGCGCTTTCGGTGATGCGGTTCTCCAGCAGCGTAACGTGAGCTTCGTTGCCTGCGACGATGCCGTACCCGTTGCCCGTTACAACGCAGCCCTGGACTGTGCCCGTGGATGAAGCGCCGATGGCGACGCCGAACTCGTTGCCGCTGAATGTGGAGTCGGTGATCGTGGCCTGTGCCGGCTCCCCGCCGAGGACAACCCCGAGGTTGTTGTCTGTGAACGTACAGCGCTCTATGACGACTTGTGTCAGGCCGAGCAAGCCAACCCCGGCATCGTGGCCCCAAACGGTGCAGTCGACCAGGGTGGCCTGTGCCGAGTCCTCGAGATAGATCCCGTCCCAGCCGTTATCAGCAACTGTGGAGCCCGTGAGGATGAGCCGGGAGAAGTCTGCTACGTAAATCCCGTCCAGTCCGTTCCTGTCTATGGTCGTCCGTTCTACGGTGACTTGGGCCTCGTCGAAGACAGTGATGCCTTCATCGCCGTTGCCGCTGATGGTGCAATCGCTGATGGAGGCCTGAGTCAGTTCCCAAACGGCTACTCCCTCCGCAGCGTTGTCCCGGACTGTGCAGTCAGCGAGGACGAGGCGGGCCCGGCCGCCGACGAACACGCCCGCTCCCCATGAGCCCTTGCCCTCGGCGATGGTGATTGCGTCGATGTTGACCTCGATCTCCTCGTTGCTATCAATGTATATGACTGCGTCGTTTGCCTCCAGACCACTGATGCTGGTCTCCGCCGCGCCCGACCCGCGGAGGGTGAGGTTCTTGTCGATACGGATGTTCTCTTCCCATGCACCGGCCTGCAGGCAGATCACTGCCCCGGCGGGCGCGGCGGCAATCGCCGTCTGGATGGACTGGCCTTCGTCCACGGTGAACGTGCAAGGTGCCTGGGCGAGGCCGACAAACCCGCTGACTGTGAGAGCCACTACTGAGCTAGCGAAACGAAACAGAGCCTGGTTCATTGTGTCTACCTCCTACCGTACGATAGCACCCAGGTGTCCCCACGGCCAGCGGGAGCGGTGGCTTGCACGGGGGCCCGGTGGTGGGCTACGATGGGCGCATGTTCATGCAGCCCGAGCCGACTCTGTGCTTTCTGTATGAGCGGTGGCGCCGCTAAGGCGCCCCTACCTTGCTTTTTCCCTTCCTAATGAGAGTGTGATGAGTCCCCGTGGCCCCAAAGGGCGGACTTCCGGGGAGAGAGCGATGTGGACGAAGCGCTTTCCCATAGCAGGGATGGGCGCTTCGGAGCTTTGCCAAAACAAGGAGGTGGCCTGTGGTCCAAGAGACCAAGGTCCTATTGCCTGAGTCGGAGATGCCCAGGAGCTGGTACAACGTTGTGGCGGATCTTCCGTTCGAGCTCCCGCCCATGGTCCATCCGGGCAAGGGCACGCCCATAGAGCCCGACGACCTCGCCCCCATCTTCCCCCGGGCGCTTGTGGAACAGGAGCTGACCCGAGAGCGGTGGGTGGAGATCCCGGAGGAAGTGCGCGAGGTGTACAGCCTGTGGCGGCCGTCCCCGCTGTACCGCGCGCGGCGCC
>PWTL01000085.1 GCA_003562845.1 Candidatus Acetothermia bacterium | reverse complement strand
TACATAGGAGACCAGCTCCTCAGTAATAACCTTTGACTCATCAGCATAGCCTTGATTGAGACATTCCCAACAGAGACGACAAATTAATCGTGGATTACCTTTGGCCTTTCGAACCACAAGTAATTGAGCTCCTGGTTGAAAGATCTCTTCTGTACTTCCTGCGACTTTGAATTGCCATTGCAGGTATTCTAGTGCATCCTCTTCATTTAAAGAGGAGAGGGTTGCCCAGACATGAATGCGTTGGGCAAATGCACTCATCTCTGGGCTTTGAAGCATACTCGCTAAAAAAGGCTGCCCAAACAGTACGAGAGAAAGAATCGGTTGACTGTGTAATACCCTATTGCTGAGAATGCGCAACTCATTGAGACAAGTTGTAGAGAGAAGATGGGCTTCATCAATGAGGAGCACATGGGGTCGATTGAACTCCAGGTACGAGTACTTTAACAAGTCTACCACTTTGAGGGCATCAGCACCTTGAACAGAGACATTGACTCCCATTCCCTGAGAGATACTCTTGTAGAGTTCTCTCTTTTTTGTGGAAGGCTCATAGATCAGAATGACTCGATACATCTGTTCAAGGGAACGGGTAATGAATTCTGATAAAAGAGTCGTCTTACCTGTTCCAGTCTCCCCAATAACTACCCCAAACTCTCCCGTAAGAAGTACCTGATCAAGACGACGGAGAATCTGTTTAAAATTGTCATAGTGATACACTTTATTTGCGGGTGCATGTTTAGGAAAGGGGGCACTCGCAAATCCATACCACTGAAGTATAGCCTCTTGAATTATAGTCCCTACTGGTGTATCATCTTTTGAACACATCATACTATACCTCCTTTTGTCTTATGATTCTGTAGTCTTTTTATGGATATTTTCTAGATATGCCTTCAGGTCTGTTGTAGGATGATTCTTCCCCAACAGTTCTCCTACAGCACTCTCCACCATTTCTCTGGTGAAAGGCCCTTTCTTATGCCAGATAAGAGCAATAAGGTTACGCTCGTTGGCACTTAACTCTCGTTTAAAAAGAGCACTCACAAGAAACTGAAAGGCATCTCCAGTAAACTCGTCAAAGTAGATAGCTGATTGAGAAGTCATCTTTCTCTTGAGCTCTTGCTTTAACTCTTTCTTCCTTGTGTTACAGATATCTAACTGGAGATTGACACTCTCCGGTAGATTCGTGCAGGCCTCCTCTACAGCTTGTCTCTGGGCAAGAAGGAACCGTTGTAAACGACTGTATTTTGGTATGTCTTCTGTAATCGGTAGAGGAGTCGGTGTAGTAAAAGAACCCATATTCTCTTGGAATTCCATCCTTTTTTGAAAATCATTATCAGGAACATGAAGATGAGCTTCATTAATATACTGATCTTTGTACCAGACAAAGATCCTTGATAGGTCATCTTCCTGGTATCGAATAGTTACCTTCTTGTCGTACAAATCGACATGAGGTACTAGATAACTATTCTTTTTAAAACGGATCTGTCCATCCTTCGAGACCTTGGCCTCCTTATTCTCAAGAAAGATGAGAGACAAGATTTCTTCAGAGATAAATCTTCGATATTCAAAGGTTAGGCGTCCAAAGCGTGCTTCTGGAGTCTCTCCTGTTGTAGAATGTATCCGAAGATTGTAATCTTGCTCCGTATAGGACTGCACATACTCATTCATCTCTTGTAGAGAAGGAGTATGTGGAAGGAGTTTGATCTCACTCTCAAGGCGGTTAGTAAAGTTCTGCATACTCTTTTCTATTTTTCCTTTCGCTGAAGCGTCTCCAGCGGGAGTGCTCTGAACTCTACAACCTATGATGGGGGCTCCTTCGAGTAACATATGACCGATGTAAGGACTTCCTTTATCTGTATATAGTACCTCAGGAATTCCATACATGGTAATGGCCATCCGGAACAAGTTAACAACAGCGGCCGTGTCTTCTTTGATAACATAGCGTGCCATAACTACATATCTCGAATAGTCATCAATAATGACTATCAGTTTTGCTTCCACCTCATTCTGGGGATCAGCAGGATCCATTATTTTTACAAATTTGCCTTTAGTATCCATTTGCCAAATTTTCATAGGATACTCTGCTTCAAATGGCAATCGAACCTTCTGTGGGTCTTGCATCTGAATCATATTCTTTCGACTATAGCCAGACTCTCTTAAGAATCTAGCAATGACACTTTCTGATGGAACAGAAGGTACACAGGTGGATGTATGTTCAAAGAGTTCATCTCGAAGATCCTTGACTGTCCGATAGGGGTTCTCACCTCGCCAGACCAGAAGAGCCTCTTTCTGGTCCGTGGTCAGAGAGGGAAAAGTCCCTTTATCACTACGCTCTTTCGTCATAAAGAGTGTATCCATGTCTGTGGATTCTTTAAACTCCTTTATCCACTGATAAATGATGGAGCGGCTGAGGGTCTTACGTTTAGATCCTGGTATTTCCATCTCTTTCGTGATTAATTCTTTGATCATAATAGACCGTTCTTGGGGTGACAGATGAACGAGAGGAAGGACAACTCCCATTTTAAAAGATCGCATCTGTAGTCGATCGTCTATTGTTCTTCGCATGGCGGGGTTCTCCTTTTATGTTTGATTGGATGGTTGTGGCTAATTTTAGTGTCGAGTGATACACATGATCCCATTCTTCCATGGGCCACCAGTTGTTAATGTCTTTATTGCTCTTAATAAGTTGTTGAAGGTTAGTGATAATGGTGTCCCAGTTATCGAGTCTCTCTTTTGCCAGGTCCTTGGGTCCTCTCTGTAGAGTCGGAAAGAGAGTTGATGCATGCTCTACTGCCTTTTTCTCTTCGTCTGTTGCCCGAAGCCACCAATCAATGAACTTACAAGCTGTATCTTTTGTTGCTCGATGCTTGGTAAGAAGAGCATAGACCTTTTCCTGTTCTTCGTTGTCCTGGGGCAACTTTGTCAATTCCTGGGCAAGCCGAGGCTTCAACTCTCCTTCTTCTAGAAGTTGGCGGACCCTTGGGTGAAGCTTCAGTAAGAGCTTCCGCCTACGGCTGACCCATGACTTATCATGCTTGAAAAAATGTCCAATCCTCTCCATGGTGAGTCCCTTTGAAAGAAACCGTTCAATCATGTAGGCCTCTTCTATGGGACCAAGACTGCGGTGGAGTATATGGGATTGACAATAGACTTTCATTGAACACTCTTCATCGCCGTTGACGATATGGCATGGAACAGATGAAAGTTTTAGCCTCCGTGCTGCTCGAATACGATAATGGCCATTGAGAATCTGATACTTCTTTTCTGATGGGTTCTTCCAGACTAAAAGAGGTGTAACCATCCCTACTTCTCCAATGGACTGGACTAACTGCATGATATGTTCTTCACTATAGAATTTGATGTGAAGAGAAGAATCTTCGAGAGTTTTACATGGTAGTAGAGCCCTTTCTTTTCTGGACACAGTCTCCATCATTCTCCATCACCCCCTCTCTCATGATATAGGTTGTGGCGTGTTGCTCAGCAACACTAGACACAGTATAACACATG
>PWTL01000023.1 GCA_003562845.1 Candidatus Acetothermia bacterium | reverse complement strand
TGGGCATTGCTTGGACCAAAGTTGTCAAACAACCCCAGACCTATGGCCTGCTAGTGGGCACCGCCCTGGGCTTTAGCGCCCTGGTCTGGCTGGCCGGCCCCCGCCCCCTGGTGTGGCTAACTGGCGGCGGCGTATCAGCCGTGATGGTGGGGACCTGGGCCAGTGGTTTTCGGCCATCTCCAGTGGAGCCCTTAGACAGCAGCAATCTCCTCGATGCCACTGTGTTTGCCACCCACTTAGAGTCGCTAGATCAGCGGGTTCCCCCCAAAGCCCAGGCCACCTGGCGTCAGGCCCACACCTGGGCCACCGAATCCCAACGATTCGCCAGCCGCATCGCTGAACGGGACAACTACTTGCACCTCGAACTACTTGACGCCATGCACACCGTCCAAGACCTGGCTCGCCAAGTCGCCGAAGCCCTCACCGTGATCGACGAAATCGAAACCCCCGCCTACCGCCAACTAGCCCAGCAACGGCTCGCCCTCAGCTGCGATCGCCTGCAAGCTACCCATACCCAGCTGCAACAGCTCCAAGACCAAGTCACCCTAGCCAGCCTCGATACCGACCCCACCACCGGCAGCCCCCTGCCCCAGCGGCTGCAAACCCTGATCGCTGCCAATAAGCACATTTTGGAAGAGTCCATGGGAAATGGGGAAGGATGAAGGCAGAAGGCTGAAAATTCAAAATTCAAAATTCAAAACTCAAAACTCAAAACTCAAAATTCAAAATTCAAAACTTAGAATTCAAAACTTCTCCCCACTCCCCCCCCTCCCCGCCATGTCCAAACCCCGCTACTTCCTCCCCTTTCTACTCGGTCTCTGCGCTGTCCTCCTCTGGAACTGCGGTCCTGGTTCATTTCCTGGATCAGGCCCTCAGGTGGATTCCTTCGACAGTGCCAAAGCGGCCCTGGAACAGTCGATCTTGCCGAAGATTGATCTGCGGACTGAGACGGTGGACGATGCGATCGCGGCTCGCTATGCCACCGATCAAATTGAGGAACCCCTGCCCAATGCCCAGGACTTTCCCCTGCACGGAGCTCAGCCGGGGGGCGGCAATTCGGTCTATGTGGAAATCTACAGTTCTTCAGAAAAGGCCAATGTGAACCGCCAGAATGAGCGCTGGCTGGTGGAGGTGGCCGATGCCTTTAATCAGCGGCAGGCGACGTTGCCATCGGGAGAAGTGATTCAGGTGGGGGTGCGTCAGGTGCCGTCGGGCACAGCAGCCCAGATGTTGGGGACTGGGGTGGCGCAGCCAGCGGGCTACACGCCGTCGAACGCTCTGTGGGTGGCGATGCTGCAAAGCCAGGGGGTGCAGACGGTGCCTGTGGCCGAACGGTTGGTGCCGAATACGGCGGGCTGGGTGCTGCCCAAGCAGGTGTATGACAGCCTGGCGGAAGACGGCACTGTCAGCTTTGACCGGCTGTTGAATGCGATCGCATCGGGGCAGCTGACCGTGGCTTACCCCAACCCTTACTCCAGCGCCACCTCGCTGAACATGCTGTATACCCTGTACTGGCGGGCCGCAGGGCACCAGGATACCGGTGGCCAGCTGACCGTGGCTGAGTTGCAAGCCCCCCAGGTCAACTCGGTATTTGATCAGTTCCAGGACCAGGTGCTGATTACGACCACCACCACCCTGGATCTGCAAGAACTATTCCTGCGGGACCAGACTAAACTCCAAGCCTTCCCGCTAGAGTATCAAAACTACCTGGCCCTGCGCCAAGTCCCCGGGTTTGAAAACACTGAATTTGTGCCCTTTGGCCTGCCCCATAACAACCCTCTGGTGGGCTTTGCCTGGAACTCGCCCCAGCAGCAGGCGGCCCTAGAACAATTCGCCACCTTTGCCCTGTCTGCTGACATGCAGGCCCTGGCGGAGCAACAGGGATTTGTGGACACTGACTACTTGCGAGCGGGGACTTTTCCCCCCATCCCCTCCGGGGAAACCCTGCTGGCCTCCCAATCTACCTGGAAGCTGCGTAAAGATGGGGGCCGCACTGTATACATGAGTCTGGTGATTGACACCAGTGGCTCCATGGAGGGGGCGCGGATGCAGGCGCTAAAAGACGGGCTGCGGGTGGCTGCTGGACACATCAACCCTGGTAACTATGTGGGAATCGTCACCTTTGACAGCCGAGCCGTGCGGCGACTGCCCATGGCCCCGTTTGATCAGCTGCAACATCAGCGGTTTTTAGCCACCATTGATAACCTGCGGGCCGATGGGGCGACGGCCATGTACGACGGTACCATGGTGGGCCTGGCGGATTTGCTGGAAAGGCAAGCCGCTGACCCCACTGGCCGCTTTTACCTGTTGCTGCTCACCGATGGGGAAGTGAACCGAGGCTTTAAGTTTGATGCCGTCAAAGACATCATGGCCTATAGCGACGTGCGCTTTTACCCCATTGCCTATGGAGAGGTGAATCAGGCCGAACTAGACGCGATCGCCAATTTGCGCGAGTCCAGTGTACAGCAGGGCACCCCCGACAATGTGCAAAGCCTGTTTAGAGACCTGTTCCAGGTGAATTTGTAATCCTATGGGCAACCCCAACCAACGGCTGGTAACAATCTTGGGTGTCGGCTGGCTGGCCTTTATCGGGCTGGGGGTTGGCCTGCGCCAGGTGCTCAGCGGCCCCAGGCTAACAGTGGTGATCGATCGCAGCTACTGTGACCCCAGCCAGTGGCAACGGGTGACCCAGGCCTATGCTGATCTCTATACCCAACAAGAACAGCGACAGTTGACCATCGATCAGGTGGTCTATGTCAGCGATTTGGGCCAGGAGGAGGCCACCACGGTTCCCACGCCTGACCAGGTCAGCGGCCTCAACACCTTTGGTCGCTTTAGTGCCGAACAACTGCAACAGGCCAGCCAGGCCTACCCCAATGCCAGGGTGTTGTCCTGCCAGGGGGGCAGCCTTGAAGGGGGGGACAGGGGATAGGGGATAGGGGATAGGGGATAAGGGACGGGTTATGTGCTCTGGTTCTCTTTGTAGGTCCCAGGCCCTCTGAGCCAGGTCCTCTGAAATTAATCAGGTGTGGCCTCAGGGAGGTCTATCTATCGGTATTTTTGCAGCCCATATAATACAGAGAGTACAGTTCTGGGCATCTCCGTGGCTCAATCTCTGCAGACCCCTCAGTCCCTCGTCCCGCAGCGCGATCAGCGGATCGTGCACTATGGGCGGTCGTGGCAGCAGTTCAAATCGATTCAAACAGGCTTTGACCAGGCCCCCGGTGTGCGGCTGTTTTACTACGATGGAACCGTTGAGGTACTGATGCCAGGGCGAGAGCATGAGCTGTTTAGCTGGGTGATCGGACATTTAATCGGTTTGCTTTTGGCTCAGAAAGGCGTCTTTTTTCAGCCCACTGGGGCCATGACCCAGGAAAAAGAGCGGGAGGTGTCGGCCCAGGCCGATCAATCATTTTGTCTTGGCTCAGTTAAGCCCATTCCTGACCTGTCGATTGAAGTCGTGTTCACCAGTGGCAGTGTGGATAAGCTGGCCCGATACCAAGCCTTGGGGGTTCCCGAAGTCTGGCTCTGGCAGGACGATGTG
>PWTL01000035.1 GCA_003562845.1 Candidatus Acetothermia bacterium | reverse complement strand
GGAACGCTTCGCGAACGCGAACGGGCACCCCTCCGTGGGAGGGGATGAAAGGTCCTGATGTTCAGTTCACCCATCCCGCACCCTGTCCGTGAATAGACACTTTAATGTGACGGTTGAGTAGTTGCGGGTAATGCAAATAGTCAAATTGCTAGAACTGCTTCTTGAAAAGGGTTTCAGGGCGGGTTGATATTGACAGGACTATAAATGGACTAAATTTTTGGCCCCTGCAGACCCTGTTTTGGCCCATTACTCTGGCGATCGCACCTACATGAGCCCCTTTACCTGCCTGGGCGATCGCTGCTTTCACCCTCGATCTTATCTAACCCCAGCAAACATTACCCGCATTTTTCACGTCCTCTGGGTAGCTACCAGGCGGCTGACTAATTGCACCAATATGAGACTCAGCGTTGTTTTCATGGGACTCATTACTCCTAAGCCTAGTCTTGGAATGAGATCCTTTGATTAGTTTTTCCTGTCTTTAGAGGAAAACGTTTAAACCCCTGGCAAAATCACCGTGAACCCAAAGTACACCTAGAAGACTCATGGGTCTTATATGGAGACCCATTTTAGGATACTAGAGTCTTTTTGTAAGACTAGATCCCAGATCTTGTTGTCGGTCCATCAATCGGCGGTCGTTCTATGCCAGCAACCTGACCCGTGACCAGTGGGATTTCTTATCCTCCTTGTTACCTGGCCCAAAAACCACCGGTCGGCCTCGAACAGTTGACCTCTACCTTCGCCATCGATAACCATCAGCTGCACATCAGCACCAGCTATTGGCATTACCCTATTTCCGCAAGATGGTGCTAACCTCACTACCCTGCTTCGCCACGCCGATCAGGCCCTCTACCAGGCCAAAATTTTAACTAACCGAGACAGAAATCAGCACCAAAATAGCCACCAGCAAAATGGCTGCGGCCCCTAGAAAAATATATCGTCGCTGCTGCCGGGGTGAAGGGTAAGTCGAGGGGTATACCGTGGGCTCGGTGGCGAAATTGTTAATCAGCCCTTCATCGTCTACCGTCGTACCTGGGATGGCAACATCGCTAGTGAGCTGATCATCGTCGTGGCGAAGATTGGCCTTCACCTCAGCGGGAATCAGCTCGCTGCCGTCACTAGCATTTTTAGGAATTGAGTTTGCATCCTGTGCCTGGGCTTTTTCATTAGTCATGGGGCCTCCTGAGAAAAACTACCGTTAGGGATTTAGCTTTCATTGACCTGAAACAGTCTGCACTCAGATCGAGTTATTCGAGCCCCATCTGGAAGAGGTGAATAAATTTCTAGATAAGACTCTAAAAATGCCTCAAATAAGACTCTCTCTTCTGGAAAGACGATGCGCTCAAAATAGTGTACTGAATCACTTATCATCCGAATAATTTGCGTATCTACCGTATTGTTGATGTAGTAGCAAAGAATCGGTGAAGAGACTGGACTCGGTAATTGATCGGGCGATCTAGACTTTAATAGAGAAAGGATGTAAGCCATGATTTTTAGAAGGCTATGCCGACATAAATGATTACCTACAAACTTCCCACCGGGCTGTCTAATTGGATGTATGATTTGTTTGACAATGTAGCTAATGTTTACATTTAGACAAGCTCCTTTAATTCAGCATGCTGCCAAGTGAGCTGTGGCTGCAGCGTGGGACTTCTTCCAGGCTCTGGGCTTGACAACTCGGTCTTGGCTGTTGACGGTCTGGAGTACCTGTGTTGGGCGAACTAAGTTCTGAACCTCGTCGACGAGATCGCCAATGTCAATGGGCTTGAGCAGGTGGCCTTCCGCCATTGCCAGCAGGTCATGAGAAAAACTAGCTGCACAGAAGGCTGAAACCATCAAGATTGGAATCGCCTCCTTCTGGCCTAAAATAATATTTTTTGCTTTCTGAATCAGTGGTAAAAAGTCTTCATTGAAAAACCTAATTTCACAGATCAATATATCGGGAACTAGGTAATCTAAAAGAGTCACTGCATCGGCGATCGACTCCAGGGTTGTCACCTGAGCGCCGCAGGTTTCAAACAAAGTTTTGCAAATACAGCGGCTGTCGTCATCGTTGTCAACGACCAGTATCTGAGCACCCGCTAGAATGCTAGGGTTGAGAAGAAGCTGACTGTCATAGATCATCGTGACAACCCACTATAAGGTATAAGGAATTCTTCAGGGGCAAAGACTGCCATGGGGTACGGATTACGTAACCGTCCCCTGAGCGGAGTCGAAGGGAACTTTCGACTAGGTTTTGGCTTCGACTTCGCTCAGCCAACATAGTTCTAGGGACGCTTACCGGATTACCTAGATCGTAAAGTCTACGCTATCTCCGAGTAAGGGCATGGTTTGATAGCAGTGGCCGCAGCGCCAGTAAACCTGGTTTGATCGTGCATGCCGCAGCAGTACATTTGAGCAGCAGGGGCACAGGTGTCTAACGCCTAGGGACCGCTTTTGCGCGATCACGCTGGGACAACCGTAGGTTTTCTCCAAAGTCGATACAGCTGTGGCAAGGTTGGTGTTCATAAAATAATCTGTCTAAAGGTCAGGCTGGGCGACCTACCGAAATACCTGAATCAGGTAGTCGAAATACGCGCCCACTTCACTGCTGTCAGCCGAAGACAGCAGTGAAGTGGTGGCGGTTTTCATGGCGCGAATGCTTTCGCCTATTCCCGCCAGCGGGGTGCCCAGGGAGTTGTACATTTGGCGCACGCCAATTACGCCAATCTCTTCGATGGGGGTGGTGTCTCCGGCGGCGACTCCGTAGCTGACCAACCGCAGGTAATAGTCCATATCGCGCAGGCAGGTGGCGGTCATGTCTTTGCCGTAGGCGTTGCCGCCGGGGGCCACTAAACTGGGGTTCTTTTGAAAGAGTTGGTTGGCCGCTTGTTTGACGATGCGATCGCGCCCATCCGCCAATGCCTGCACCAACCGCACCCGCCGGATACCGCTAGCGACAAAAATCTTGATCTGATCCACTTCCCCAGGGGTCAGGTAGCGGCACTCGGCATCGGCATTGACAATTAGAGTTTTTACAATGCTCATTTCTATCACCTTTTTAGGTTACTGGACCACGGGCAGCGGAGCCGTCCGTACTAACTAGTTTGCTGGGATTGGCGGTGCCCTGCGCCTCTTCTGATCGCAGCTCAGGCCGTGGCCCAAGCTGCGATCGCCTGCACCAATCTACACATTTCTGTGCGTCAGTGTGCCGTAGAGGAAAATCGCAATGATTGCCCCCAGAACGGCTAAAAACACCCCAAAAAAGCTCAGCCCTGGGGCCGTAATTTGGAAGTTGCCATTCTGAAGAAACGTGTGCAGGGTGCCGCCGATAAACGCGCCGACAATGCCCAGCAGCATGGTGGCTAGCCAGTTGCCGCCCTGATAGCCGGGAACGATTGCCTTTGCGATCGCTCCTGCCAGCAGCCCTAAAATAATCCAGGCAATGATGTTCATAACTTGCTCCTTCAGTCTTACTTCGTTTCAATTCGGTGACGTCTAGGGACTAAACTCCAGCCATTGCTTTTTTCGACTGAGGCTTTAACCCATCTGATTCCAGCGCCTCGCCCTCAATAAACGAGCG
>PWTL01000006.1 GCA_003562845.1 Candidatus Acetothermia bacterium | reverse complement strand
CGTTCGCTGGAGGACGTGGAGGGGGAGATCGCCCGCTCGCGCCGTTACTACAACGCCGTGGTCCGCGACCTTAACACCGCCATCCAGGTGTTCCCTCAGAACCTGGTGGCCCGCATGTTCGGGGTGCGGCCGCGGGAGTTCTATACGCTCCCCTCGGAGGATATGCGGGAGCCACCACAGGTGAGCTTCTCCACATGAGAAGACTGCTTCTACTTCTGCTGCTCGTTGCGTCTGCGCCCGTTCTCTCCCAGACCATCGAGGATTTCCACGTCGTGTTGGAGATACACGACGACGGCTTCGTATCAGTAGCTGAGCGAATCTCCGTCCACTTCGACACAGCCAGGCACGGTATCTTCCGCGAGATTCCTTTGCAGTACCGGCTGCCCACTGGGGAGAGCTACCGCCTACGGGTAGAGCTTGGTGGAGTGTTGGCCAACGGAGAGCCAGTTCCCGTCCGTCGAACCACAGAGCAGGGGTACCTGGTCCTGCGCCTCGGCGATCCCGACCGGCTGGTGCGGGGGACGGTCACCTACACAATTGAGTACCGGCTACAGCGAGCTCTCCGGCAGTACGGCGACGAGGTGGAGCTCTACTGGAACGCCATCGGCCACGAGTGGGAGATGCCCCTCGAGGAAGCGTCCGTGGAGGTGCGGGTGCCTGCGGAGCTCGGCCCAGGTGACGTGCGCACCACCGGCTTCATCGGTCCTCCGGGGAGTAGGGCGCCTTTCGAGCTGGGCTGGGAGGAGGGCACCCTCACGGGCGTCGCCGAAGGCCTCCGCCCCAGTGAGGGCATCACAATAGGGGTGCGCATTCCGGCCGAGTCAGTGCAGCTTCCGGGGGGTTGGCAGGCGCTGGTTTGGTTTCTGGCGGACAACGTCTATGCTGCATTCCCACTTCTCACCTTGCTGGGCATGACTGGGCTGTGGCTGTACCGAGGGCGCAGCCCGGAGAGGGGAACCATCTCCCCGGTGTTCGTCCGCCCGAAAGACCTCGGGCCGGCGGAGGCGGGGACGCTGGTGGACGACCGGGTGGACACACGGGACATCACCGCGGGGATCGTAGATCTGGCGGTAAAGGGACACCTTCGTATCCACGAGATCTGGGAAGATGATCAGGGCAAGGAGCCGCAGGACTTCGACCTCGAACGCCTGCAAGGCGGCGCGCCCCCGACAGCATTCGAGGAGTCGCTCCTGGATGCACTATTTCAAGGAGCTGAGCGGAAGAAACTCTCCGACCTCCGGTATAAGCTGTACGACAAGCTGCCGGGCCTGAGCACACGTCTGTACATGGACCTCACCCGGCGGAAGTACTACGACGGAAACCCGGACCGCGTACGCAACGGTTACCGCACCGTCGGCGTGCTGGGGCTGGCTGGCGGCGTGGCCGCCGGCGTCCTGACAAGCTCGCTGTACCTAGGCGCGTCGCTGGCGGTCTCCGGGCTGCTCGTGATCGGGTTCGCCCGTATCATGCCCCGGAAAACCCACAAGGGGATGGAGGTGCTCCGAGAGGTGCTGGGGCTGGAGGAATACATCGCCCGAGCAGAAGTCGACCGAATGGAATTCGCCGCCGCCGAGCGCCATTTCGAGGAGCTCCTGCCCTACGCCATCGCCCTCGACCTCACCGAAGTGTGGGCGAATAAATTCGACGGTCTGCTGCAGCAACCTCCAGGGTGGTACGACGGGCGGTTCCCCACGTTCGCCCCCTACTGGCTGGGCTTCCGCCTGGGGGCTCTCCAAAGATCCGCTCACAGAGCAGCCACCACGGCGCCCCGACAAACGAGCGGCGGGTGGCGAGGAGGCTCGGCCTTCGGCGGCGGTGGTTTCTCCGGAGGAGGCATGGGCGGCGGCGGGGGGAGGGCCTGGTAGAGCATGTCCCCTACGCTCTTCTTGGCGTTGGCCTTCGTGGCATTTTTGGCCACACTCGGCTGGAGGTCTGTACGGCGGATGCGTCGACTCGGGGGGCAACTGACCAACCTGCGCAGTGCTCTCACCACGGCTGTCCGCAAGCGGAAAGAGGCGGCGGAGCTGTTCACCGAGGCGCTACGCGAAGCAGGATACGCACCAAGGTCCCACGCTTCTTTACAGGAGGCTACAGATGGTGTGGCCGCTGCTCAAGATGCGGGACTCCAGGAGCTCGCCCTCGCCGACGAACAACTCAAACAGGCTCTGCTACAGGCCTACCGTGCCCTGCCTCGAGAGCAGCTGCGAGAGGTGAGTGAGGCGCACGCGGAGTTGGTTCGGGCAGAGGAAGAGCTGGACCTCGCCCGCAGCCAGTACAACGAAGTCGCCCATTACCACAACTCGATGCTGAACCGCTTCTCCTATCGGCTCTTGTCCCCCTGGATCGAGGGATCCCCAGCGGAGTACTACCTCGTCCCGGGGGAGGAGAAGGCCTTCATCCGGCGCTACTCAGCCAGGCGCCCCTAGACCTCTCTCATATGGCGGACAGGGGGTTGTGCACGGCACCCCACACCTCTTCCGGACAGTGTAGGAAGAACGGATAGTGGCGAGAGGGCAGAGCCCGCTCCTCAGCCGAGGGCTCGGGCAACTGGAAGGTCCCTGTGAGCCACCCCCACGCGGGGGGGTGCTGTCTCCACATGGATTCCCAAAGGCTGTCCACGCCGAGCTCATATCTCGCCCCGCCCGCACCGTGCAAGAAAAAATCGCATAGCAGAGCCCTGACCGCCAGGGTGAGCATGAGGGCGCGCGGGACAAGCGGGGTATCCCCTTCGCCAGCCGGGACTCGACGCCCTTCGTACAGCGCCCAGAAGGGAAGCTGGCCTTTCGCCAACGGACGCACCCCCGCCTGTCGACAGGCACTGTCGTAGGCAGCCAAGAACCTCTCACGCTCACTCAGGAGTACTCCCACAAACTGCCGGTAGGCCTCTGTGCGCGACAGCTCGAGCACGGACACGCGTCTCACTCGGGGCGATATTCTTCCCCATGCGCGACGTGCGCCGTCGACCCACTCGGTCCACGGCCCCTCCGCTCTCGGGAACAAGTCCCACGAAGCACTCGCGTGCGCGAGAATGTTTGTGTTGTGCAGGGACCGCAGGCGTTGTTCCACCCGCTCGCGCAGGGAACCGCTCCCTTGCGGAACCTCCAGCGCACCCAGGGCATGACGGGAGGCGTTCTCCAGGAGCACCAATCGATGGTAGGTGTGTCGACGGCGCAACAAAGGTACAGGCACAGAGACCTCGGCCGGGGCATCGCTGTCCACCACGATCCACAGCGGGAATACGACCTGAGGAAGGTTCTCCAGTAGGATCTCCCGGAGGGCGATCCCCGGGTGTACGAAAAGGGGCTGGTGCCCGGAAGCCACTATGGGGACATCGAGCGGCAGACCAAGTTCCTCCCGGGCACGCCTGCTGAGACGGGCCAGCGGGCCCGTATCCATCCCCTCAGCGCTGCGCCGGGCCTGCTCGAGAAGGCCTCCTCCCCAATCCCAGGCGACTGCCCCGTGTTCCGCCGGGACGGAGGGCCTCACCCTGGCAGGAGTGTTGCAGGATCCCATATCGCCAACTCCTCCGGGGAGAAGATCGGCTCGCCGTAGGGTACACCGATCCGCACCCCATAGAAACGGGCCGTGGCCGTAAGGGTGTCCCGTACCCTCTCCTCTCGGCCACTGAACTGCGTACTATATGTAAGCACTGCCTCCAGCTTGCGCTGAAAGACATCGCTGACGTCGACGACCGCCGTCGGCTGGAACACTTTGCGCAAGTGGCTCGTGGCAAACTGAAGCAGGGCAGGAGGATAGTAGGAATCCCCGACCATGTCCGTCTTGCTTAGCTTGGCATAGAACCGCGCATGGCGCACCACCGCCGCGGCTACCACGTGGTCGGGATGCTGGTCCAGACCCAACGGCGCGAGTACAAGCCGCGGATGGTGGATCCGCATCACCTCGGCGATGGACTGCCGCAGCTCCACCGTATCCATAAGGTAGCGGTTGGGAAAGTCCAGCAACACTCTCTCCCTCACGCCTAGCACCTCAGCCGCGCGGCCGGCCTCAGCCAACCGCTTCTCCCTTGTGCCGTGGGGAGTGGGTTCACCATCGGTGATATCCACAATGCCCACGGATAGACCCTCGTCGGTCCAACGGGCAATGGTGCCCCCTAGGCCGATCTCTGCATCGTCGGGGTGTGCAGCTATGACGAGCACGTCCATCTGAGCACCTCCGCAGCAACCGCAAGATACTGAGCCAGTCGTTCCCGGGTGGGCCGGGCACCAACTCCCTTACCATAGTCATGGTAAATCAAGGGAACTGCTATCTCCTTCACACTGAGCCCGCAATGGGCCGCCTTGATCCACAGTTCAACCGGAAGCGCATAGCCAGAGTCCTGAAGGGAGAGCTTCTCTACGGCCTCCACTCGGTAAGCGCGAAAACCACAGAACGCGTCAGTAAGCGGATAACGCGTAACGGCCTTCAGCAGTTCGGTCACAACCTGGTTCACCCAGCGACGGTCCTCCGGCGGCTCGTCGCGGGCCAGACCAGCATTTAAATAGCGAGAGCCGGAGACAATGTCCACGGTCGGGCCGAGGAGCTCCAGGAAAAGAGGGATACAGCCCGGCTCATGCTGCCAGTCGGCGTCCATGGTGATGCACCACTGCAGGCCCCTCTCCGCCGCCCAGCGGAACGCCGTCCGCAGCGCCGCGCCGTAACCATAGTTCTCTTCGTGCCGCACCACCTGTACATCGTGGTTGGCCACCACGCTCGGCGTCTCATCGGTGGACCCGTCGTCGACGACCAGAATTGAGCCCGACAAGTGCCGTCGGGCTTGCTCCAACACCGCTCCCACGCGCGGCCCTTCATTGTACACCGGTATTGCCAACACAACGCTCCGCTCCATGGGGGACAGAATATCGCACATCGGACCGGAGCGCTGCCCGCACTGTGCACTGGCCTGTGCGGGCGCACAGACAAATGCACGCAAACTGTCGTCCGGATGCAGGTTGTCAGAACTGCGTACGTTAGGGGGAGGACAGATAGCGGGAGAAGATCTCCTCCAGAGCGGATGCACTACGATGGTCGAGCGCTGCCAGCAGGTCATCTCCTGAGGAGATGCCCCACTTGTGGGACCCCAGATAGTCTCTCAACGACGCGAAGAAGGCCTCATCACCCATCTCCAGCCGAACCTCATGCAGCATCAGGGCGCCTCCGGAGTAGACGATACCTCCATAGCCCACTCCGCCGGGGAACTCCCACAGGGGGCTGTCCACCCGAGCGGCCGAGGCACGTCCCCGAGCGAGGTGAAAAGTGTTTCGCCAGTAAGAGAGTATCTCCGACAGCCTTCCTCGAGTCTCGAAGTACAACCCCGAGGAGTAGGTCGCCAGAGCCTCGTCCACCCACGGCTCCGCCCCTTGATGGCTCCCCACCTGAGCATACCACCACTGGTGGGCAACCTCGTGGGCGAATATCATCGGGAAAAATAAAGGCTCTTCCTCCCAGCGCGCGTAGTACGAAACATCTCCCAGAATCAGCCCAGGGTACTCCACGCCCACGGCCCCGCGCAGCGGGACGGCCACCACATCCAAAGAGGAAAAAGGGTACCGCCCGAACAGACCCTCGTATAACTCCACGGAGTCAGCCGCAATGCGAAGCGCCTCCGCCCCTCCAGCCGTATGCTCCGGCAAGCTGAAGCTCCGCAGGACCACATCCCCCGCCACTGTCGTCTGGACCACGTGATCTCTCAACAGCACGATGCCCAGTTCTCGCAGGTTCTCCCCCTCCACCATGGTCAATCCCTCAGACAGTGCTTCCTCGCGCCCCCCTGACACCACACTCCACCCTTGCGGCGCCTCCACGAGCACACGATAGACGGCCACGTCCGCCACCACTGCGTCGCCCCAGGGGAGAAGCGGACCGCCAAGCCAGTCATCGTCCCAAGCTGCCAACATAGGATAGGCAGCTCCGAGGACGACCACACGCTCTGAGGCGGCAAACGTTCCGTAGCCACTCTGCGTATGGAGCGGCGGCACTTGGCCTGAGAAAGCCACAGTCAAAGAGTAGGTCTGACCGCGATTCAAGGACACCGGGATCCGAATAGTAGTTCGATCGTCTTCCCACCACGGTTGCTCCTCGCAGCCTACCTCTATTACACTCACGTTGATGTAGTTCGGCTGATATACGCGCAACACAAGCTCGCTCCACCTCTCAGGGGCCGTCCCTGTCACCGTGAGAACACCGTCGAAGCTCCAATCGGCGGACAGAGACAGCAGCATGTAGTAGGCAAGACCCTGCCCGAGGCACACGTACCCGTAGAACAGCAATACTGTCACCAGGAGTACTCGAGCTCCGCAGAAAGTTGAGCCGGTCATGCCTCCCGGCGCCTTAGAAAAGCAGGGATGTCCGCCTCATGCAACCTACGGTTCTTCGTCTCACTCGGCCGGCGCGGAGGAGTGACCGATTTGGGTCGCGGTGGCTCTTCCTCGACCACGGACTGGACGAAGCCAGCAGCGATAACCGTCACATGCACCCTGCCCACCATCTCCGGCCGGAGGACCGTCCCAAACGTGAGATCGGTCTCCGAGCCAATCGCTTTGCGAACCGCCTCCGCAACCTGAGTGACCTCCGTCAGGGTGAGGTCATCACCCCCCGTTACGTTCAACAACACCTTGCGAGCGCCCTTGATGGCTCCACCTTCCAACAATGGGTTGGCCGCCGCCGCCTTGGCCGCCCTGATCGCCCTGCCATCCCCATGCGCTTCGCCGGTTCCCATCATCGCCGTGCCTGCCTGTCGCAGCACAGCAGCCACGTCGGCGAAGTCCAAGTTGACAATCCCCGGCACCGTAATCAGATCACTGATCCCCTGCACTCCGGTCAACAACACATCGTCAGCCATCTCAAAGGCCTTGGGCAAAGCCATGTTCGGGTTCATCTCCAGGAGGCGATCGTTCTTGATCACAATGAGGACGTCAGCCTCCCTGCGCAAGCGTTCCAGTCCCTCCTGCGCTTTCTGGGCTCGTATGGGCCCCTCAAAGGAGAAGGGAAGGGTCACCACCCCCACGCAGATAGCATCCCGTTCCCGTGCCGCCCGAGCCAGTACAGGTGCCGCGCCGGTTCCCGTGCCCCCTCCCAGGCCGCAAGCGAGGAACACAAGGTGGACTCCGCCCAGAATGCTTCCCAACTCCCAGTTCAGCTCATCGGCAGCGGCCCGTCCTTTCTCCACGCTTCCGCCTGTGCTGCGTCCCTGGGTGATTCCACTTCCCAGTTGTAGCTTGTAATCGGCCTGGCAGTTCCCCAGCACCTGGCTGTCAGTATCGGCGGCCACCAACCGTACTCCCCGAAGCTGCGCCCTGCGCATGCGCTCCAAGGCGTTGACACCCCCGGCACCCACCCCCACTACCACTATCTGGGCCGGGGCATCGGGCTCCTGCGGGGCCTCCATCTCCTCTATGAGAGGGAGTTCGGTGACCCGGATGGAAACCTCCCCGAACAGGGGACGCGCCACCCCCTCCAGTTTAGACACCTTGCGCAAGCAGTAGTCCTTCTTGAAGCGTGAGTCGACCACTATCGTGAGCGTACCCTCGCCACGGCGGACCTTGTCCGCGCTGTTGGGAAGGCACGCTCGCAGCACACGATCATGGACTCTCGCAAGAAGCTGCCGCCACAGCTGCGCTAGTTCGCCGCCCCGATCACGGTGCATGGACACAAGAGCATTGTGGCGATCCAGCTAGTGCGCGTCAACTCCCCACGCGCTGAACGAGCTCTGGTATCTCAGAGAAACGCGCTGTTACGTAGCGGGCCGCCCGGCCAACCTCGGGGTCCTTGGGCGCGTAGGCAATCCCGCACCCTACTCTCTTGAGGACCGGGACATCGTTCAGGTGATCCCCGACAAACGCCAGTTCGGACAGCTCCAGGCCGTTCTGTTTGGCACAGAGCCTGACCTTGTCCAGCTTGTCGTCCAGAGCCACGTGCACCATCGCCTCTCCGGTGAAGCGCCCCTCCTTCATCACCAGCTCGTTGGCCAGCGCGAACTCCATGTCCAGCTCTCGGCATACGCGCTCGGCGACAAGTGACACTCCTGAGGAGACGATACCCACTACGTACCCCGCTTCGCACAACCGACGCACTGCCCCCGGAACCCCGTCGGCATACGGAGGGGGAAATATCTCCGCTGCAACACGGGCCACCTCCACTCCCCGAAGAAGCGCCGCGTTCTCCCGTACCCATTGCGGATAGCTGTCAGGTCGCCCCAGGTATCTCCGGAGGAGTTCCTCCCACGCCTCCCGCAGACCTGCGGCAACGCCGATCGCCCCCCAGCTGGACTCGTAGTCCACACCACGATAACGCACCAGAGTTCCATCGAGGTCGAAGAACACTCCTCGAAGCGCTCTTCTCACGGCACGAGCTTCACAGGGTCCGCCATTCCCTGCTCCGCAAGCAGGCCGGCCCGCACTTCCAGAGCCTTGCGGAACGGCTCCGGGGCCCCGTGAGGAGTATCGGTGTCGGCCTCCATGGATTGCTTGCCCACAACGCTGCCATCCGCGGCTATGAACAAGACGTCCAGCGGCAAGAACACGTTGTTCGACCGCAAGCGGGAGCGGACGTCGGTGTCCCACCGCAAGAGAAGTGCAATCTCCTCCGCCAGCCTCTCCGGGACACCTTGCAGTCGGACAAACCGTGCTTGGACCGTGTCCGCCACCAACACAGAGAGCTCAACCCTCCGGCCGTCCGCGTCTTCCAAGACCACCGTTTCGCGGGGCAGGGTCCCCAGCAGCCCCGGAGGTCCCGGAAGGAAGTCGGGGCTTACCAGCGGGGCCTCGTCCTTCACGTCCCCGCCGAAGTCCACCGGAGTATCTCCGACGCCGCTATCGCCGACCGCGCTCCCCTGATACCCAGAGTACCAATTGCCGCGGCCTTGGGGAGCCCACACGTTTAGGCCGACATCACGCGCATCCTCTAAGCAGTCCCAGAAAAGGTTTTCGTAGATCCGATTGTCGCGCGTATCGCGTCCCAGATATAGCCCCTCCCACGACCGATAGAGCACGTTCTGCCGTATGGTGTTCCCGGTGGAAGCCGCCTCCCCGCCGGTCTCCCGGAACAGGATGGCGGTGTCAGCCCGCGCAATCAAGTTCCGTTCCACAGAACCGTACGACCCCGTTATTAGAAGCCCGTAGGCGACATCGACGATAGTGCACTCCCGCACGATGGCGTGGCTGACCCGTGCACCTATAGAGACCGCCGCGATCTCCACCTCGGAGATGGCCAAACCCTCCACCAGGGGGCCGCGCGCTGACTCCAGCTCGACACCGTAGCTGCCCCCATATATCAGCCCACTGACTATTTCGACCTCACGTGCGCCTCCGTCCACCAACACCGCTACCTGGTTGCCCGCGTAGATGTTGTCCCGGGCTTCCACCCGGTCGGAGGCGGAGATGTGAAGCCCCGCATGGTTCCCGTACAGACCAACGTTCTCCACAACGCTTCTGTCCGACAACCACAAGGCCACCCCGGCACCGCCGGCACCGCCGTTGTTGGCGATCCTCTCCGAGTCCCGTACCACAGTCCCCGGGGAGGACATGACGAACAACCCCGACCCCCGGTTCTGGAACAAGTCACTCCCTTCCACCGTTATGCCCTCGGAGAAGGCCACCGTAATCCCGTCCCCATCTTCCACCGACGCGCCGCTAATGACGACGTCCCGGGAGCCGGCCACGGTGATGTGCCCAGCCTGAAGCCTGTCCAACACCTTCCCTTCCAACCCGTAGTAGTAATGTATTTCCTTCCCGTTAACAGTGTTGCTGGTGTCAATGCTATGACGAAAGTGTTCCGCGGAAGCTCCCATCACCCGGAGGCCCACTCCGTCGACAAAGAGGTACGTGTTGCTAATCTTGATGTCTTCAGAAGTTACGATCTCCAGGCCATGACGGCTGTTCTGTACGATAGAGTTCTCCACCGCCCCGCGCCGGACACCATCCAGGAGCATCCCCGCGCCTTCGGGATGCCGAGCTCCGCTCACCACACACCCCTCAATCACAAATGAGCTCGTGGTCCCCTCGATGCGGATTCCGTACCTTTCCCCCTCAGCGACGTTGACCTCCCAACCGGAAATCCTGTAGGGCTCGTCTACGGTGCCGGAGCCCCCCACGACACCGTTCTCCTCAGTGAACTCCCCATCGGAGAGGATGGCAATCGGACCGCGCGCAGTACCGGCGAAAGCCGCCGCCGTTACCGTCAAACACACCGTCATCAGAACCAACGCTTTCATCGAGCTATCCCCCTTCTGCACATGTAAACGTTGCCGGGCAGCTGCCTGGCAAGAGATTAGCGCCGCTACCACCGTGTAGCAACAAAGTGAAAACAACGAGGAGAAACAATGGAACTTTGCAGGACGCCGCACTGTGACAGTAATTACACTCGGCAGAAGCAGACTAGGACATGATTCCCCGACCGCATATGTTTATGAGCACGATCCCTTCTGGTAAACAGTCGTATAATACTACTTGACAGTGACTCATATGATTGCTATAGTTGGTCCCGGATAGAGACCCTGCTCAGTGGGAGCCCGCTGGGTCGTGTACAAGACCGTGCGGTCGGGTTGGGGCGTCGCAGTACTCGGGGGGGCCTGCGGCGCCCACACCTTTGTCCAGTGCTTGTCCGCTCCTGGCCCTGAGTCGGCTCCTTCCCAACTCGCTTTGGGCACTCCCGTTGACGATACGGATGGTTTGTGATATATTATAGTTGTCGCCAGCGTAGGCGGAGGAGGTGCCGTGCAAACCACTATCTATTTCGCCGATGAGGATCGCTACCTTTTGCGCTTGGTGGACAGACTTGCTTGCCAAGAGCGAAAGTCCCGCTCAGCCATCATCCTCACCATACTGGAGCAACACTTCGAACACGACCGCCGACTGGGGGAGATCCTGGTAGACATGGGGGCAGCAAGCGACCAGGATATCCAACGTGGGTTGAGAGTGCAGCAGGCCACCCCAGAGTGGCGACCGCTCGGCGAGGTCATGATCGCACAGGGAATGGTGTCAGAGGAACAGGTGAACCGCGCTCTCATCGTCCAAGCGCGCGCGCGAATGCTGACCAAGACCTCGGCAAGCACGCTCTGAGCTGTTGCGTTTTCGCACAGCCTCACGGTAATATCCACTCATGATCACGCTTCCGAAGAGGCCCTTGCAGGTTGGGGCGCGGTTCGCTCGCCGCGCCGGAGGGGTGGAGGAGCCGCGTTGAACGCTGTCCACTTTGTGCTCGTCGCTCTCCTAGGGTACTTGCTCGGCGGGATTCCGACGGCCTACCTGGCCGGCCGCGCGCGAAGGGTGGACGTCCGGCAGCACGGGTCGGGAAACGTAGGCGGCACCAATGTTCTCCGCCTCCTTGGCTGGCGGTGGGGCCTTCCGGTGATGGGGTTGGACGTGCTCAAGGGATATGCCCTCGCCGGCTGGCTGCCTGCACTCCCGTTGTCGCAGGCTGACCCAGTGTATCTTGCCCTGACCGGCGGAATTGCCGCGGTGCTGGGGCACGTGTTCACCCCCTATCTACGATTCCGCGGGGGCAAGGGCGTGGCCACCGCGGCCGGAGTGCTTTTGGCCCTCGCACCGCTGGCTGCTGCAGCCGCAGCGGTGGTGTTTTTCGCAGTAACCTTTACCGTGCGCATCGTCTCCTTGGGCTCGCTGGCTGCCGCTGGCACACTCCCCGTAGCGGCGTTCATAGTGGATCGGTTTACACACGTGGCGATACACCCGGCCGTCATATGGTTCACGGTCGGCGCGGCCGCCTTGGTCGTCTGGACACATCGGGCCAACATCCGGCGCCTGCTCGCCGGCACAGAACTCCGCTTCGGCCGGCGCTGAGCGTTCGGAGCCGGCCAGTGCCCCTGCCGCCAGGGAGCAGCTGTCCGCTGGCACCCGCCCGCCCGGCCAAGTTAGAATGATGTCGGGGGAAGGGGGACGCGGTGCTCAAGCAGTTCAGTTCAGTATTGTCTTCGCAGTCAGTGGGAGAGGCCGATGTAAGATGGGAGGAAAACCGGCGAGTGGTGATTACCTTCCGTGGCCCTGTGTTGACTGATTGTCGGACCTACTCCACCAGCGGAGGGCACGTGCGCTGTTTCGGCGGAGGGGGAAAAGCCCTGGCCTCGATCACTGACCCGACACATGTGGAGGACGCGCTGCGAGGAGCTGCACGAGCCTCCCAGGCCATGGGCTCACTGCGGAAGACCCCGGTCAGCCTGGCAGACGAAAGTACTGCCGTGGGCGCGTTTCCCACACCTACAGGCCATGACCCACGACAGGTGTCTCTCCCGGAAAAACTGGAACTCCTGGAGTATTACAACCGCCTTGCCTTGGACGTTCCCGGTGTAGCCACCACGAGGGCCGAGTACCAGGAATGGTCGTCCCAACGCTGGTTCGCCTCCACAAGGGGGGCTTCCGTGGAGTACGACCTCCTCCTGGTGAACATCGTCCTGCGGGTGACTGCACGGAAGAACGGAGTGGTGCAGGATACCGCTGTTTCCTTCGGTGGATCGGCCGACTATGGACGTTTGTTCGGGCGCGACGGTGAGGTGCGAGAGCGCGCCGAACGAGCGGTGGAGCTCCTGTCCGCTCCACAAGCGCGAGCCGGAGTTTTCCCGGTGGTCCTGGATCCGGACGAGGCGGGGCTGTTCATCCACGAAGCGTTCGGTCATCTGTCGGAGGCCGATGGCATCCAACACAACCCCAGCTTCCGCGGCCGGCTTGGTCTGGGTACAGAGATCGCCTCACCTTCCCTCTCCGTGACCGACGATCCCCGGTTGCCCGAGCTTCCCGGAACCTACACTGTGGACGACGAGGGCCTGTACGGCCGACGAACGGAGCTGATAAAGGAGGGTTTGCTGGTGGGACGACTCCACTCCCGGGAGACGGCAGCCGCTTTCGGCGAACCAACCTCGGGGAACATGCGCGCAGTGGATGCCTTCTACACCCCTATCATCCGCATGTCAAACATCTTCGTTGAGCCCGGGCAGGACACGTTCGCCGACATGGTCAGCGCGGTGGAGGATGGCTACTACCTTGTCGGTGCCAAGGGCGGGCAAACCTCAGGCGACCAGTTCACCTTCGGCGCCCAGTACGGATGGAAGATTCGCAGCGGACGGCTGGCGGGGCTCGTAAGAGATGTGAACATGTCCGGTGATCTGTTCAGCACCATGCAGAGGGTGCGCATGGTGGGCGACGACCTGACGTTCTCCGAACGCGGAGGCTGTGGAAAGGGTGGCTTGGGGCCGATGCAACTGAACCCAAAATCAGGTAAGGGCGCGCCACACCTCCTCATAGACCGGGTCACTGTAGGAGGGGCCCGATGAGAGAGCTTCTAACTGAGGCCGCACAACGCGATCTGGCCGCCGAGGTCTACTGGATCACTCGCGAGCCTGTCTCGGTGAGATTTGAGGGGGGGCAACCTGGCGCGGTGATCCAGGATCGGGTGGACCAATGCGCCGTACGAGTAATCGGAGACGGGAGGATGGGCATGGCCTGTGGCAGCCGTCCGGAGCCGCCTGTGCTGAAGGCGGCCGCAGAGGCTGCCACGGCGGGGG
>PWTL01000082.1 GCA_003562845.1 Candidatus Acetothermia bacterium | reverse complement strand
GGACATCGAGGCCGAGATGGCCGAAGCCCCAGACTACCTCCCTGTCCCTATGCCGGGAGTGTTTCTCTCGTTCGATGTAGGCCTCGGCGCTTTGGAGCTAGAAGCGTCGTACCTGAGCGACGGCCTGCTTCGAGCGGTAGGAGTTCTCCCGCCGGGAGCGATCGACATCGGCGAACCGGGAGAGGTGGAGATCACCTTGGACTTTGCGCTGGCCGCCTACCGGATCGCCCTGGGCTGGCATCCGCGCTTCGACGTTGGCTTTTTCGCCGCAGGAGTCGGGGTAGGCGGGGCGCTCACCGGAGGAGGGTTGGAGCTTTCTCTCATTTCACCGGACCCGGAAGTGGAGGAGCACCTCCCGGAGATCCCCTCGGGAACGTTCAGTTGGTCTGCAGGAGGGCCCATGCTGTGGGTGGACCTAGAACTTGGCCTTCCGTTCCTCAGGCTCTTCGGCCGAGGGAACCTCTTTCTGCCCCTGCTGAGCTCCACGGGCGAAGCGGGGCTGCGTGCGGCCTCCTGGGGGGGAGCGGCAGGCCTCGTAGTCCGCTTCTGATGGACGAGCAGACCCTGGTGAGACAGGCTGTCCAGGCTCGACAGCGTGCGTATTGCCCTTATTCGCGCTTCGCGGTGGGGGCGGCACTCCACACAGCAACGGGGAAAGTGTTCACCGGGGCCAATGTGGAGAACGTTTCCTCGGGGCTCACTGTCTGCGCCGAGAGAACAGCCGTGCTGAAAGCCGTGTCCGAGGGGGAGCGAGACTTCGAAGCGCTGGCCATTGTGTGTGGCGAGGGAGCCTGCGCTCCGTGCGGGGCGTGTCGGCAGGTTCTGTTTGAGTTCGCCCCGGAACTCGAGGTGATCATGGCCGATGCCCAAGGAACCGTGCACCTAAGGCGCCGTCTCAGAGAGCTCCTCCCCCATGCATTCAGCCCGGGCCGCGGACAAGTGTAGCCGCTATTACATACCTGAACAGCATTAGCTGCTACAATGCCTCCTGGGCGGTTCGGCGCGCTGATGCCGATCGCGGAAGGAGGTCATGGTGCGTATAACAAGATGGTGTTTACTGTTGCTGACGCTGCTCGCCGCGGTCACCGCGGTGGCTGGGGCGCGTCAGCTGGTGTTTGTGTTGGACGCGTCGAACTCAATGAACATCACCGTCGAGGGGCAGGTGACTCGCTTTGCGTGGGCCAAGGAGGCACTGCAAAACGTCATCGAGGAACTCGACGCTGAAGTGCCGTTCGGCGTGGTGGTCTTCGGTCACAGGGTCCCGCACACACGCCCCGAGGAGAGCTGCCAGGACATCGAGCTTCTGGTTCCCTTCGCTCAGTACACAGCTGCAGAGAGGCGCTCCATCGTACGGGACATCGGCAGGCTCGAGGCTATGGGAAATACCCCGCTGGCGGATTCTGTGGAGTTCGCTGCAGAACTCAACAAGGAAGCGCGTGTCGTTCTCCTCACTGACGGCGAAGAGACCTGTCACGGGGACCCGGCAGCGGTGTCCCGTCGCCTCGCCGACAGGGGTCAGATTCTCGATATTGTCGCCGTCGGGGTCCCTCCGCGCATTCAAGCCGACCTCGCTGCACTGGCGGAGCGCACCGGCGGACGGTTCTTGTTGGTGGACGATCCCGCGCAGCTGCCGGAGAAATTCTTGGCAGTGGCGCTCGCTTCTCCGACGGAACCTGAGCCCCCCGTGCCGGAGATCCCCGACCCACTGAAGCGCTACCGGGTGGACCCGAGCATCGTCGCGCTGCTCCTGGAGCACTTGCCCTACGACATCTGTAGCCCTATGTGGGACGTGGTCCTTGGGTTCTTGGAGAAGAACCCCCCGGAGAACATAGTAGTGGGTACGGCGCAAGGCGACGCCCTGTTCGGAACACCGGGGAATGACCTGATCATTGTCGTGGGCGGGAACAACCGCATTTCCGGTTTTGCTGGCAGTGACCTCCTCATCGGCGGGCCGGGGGATGACATCATCCAAGGAGGAAGCGGAAACAACCTGATCCTGGGTGGAGCGGGAGATGATGTACTCATTGGCGGTTCCGGATGCGACATCATCTACGGAGAGAAGGGCAACAACCGCATCGAAAGCGGAGAGGGGACCAACTGGATCTACGGAGGATCGGGGAACGATACCATCCTCGGGGGCTACGGCTGCAACTACATCGACCCCGGAGCAGGCAGGAACACTGTGGTGGACATGGGTAGCTGCACCGAGTGCGCAGGAGTAACCGCTCCCAGGCCGCCACACCCTTGTGCGCCGGTCTGTGCACCCAGGCCCCCCGAACCGTGCAGGTCTGTTGAGCGCTCCGTGTGTACCGTCACCCCCGAGAGGAGGACGGTCAAGGCCGGGGAGAGCATCGTCCTCCGGGCCCGGGTGTACGACCCGGACGGCGACCCAGCGAGAGTTACCTGGTCAGCCCCCCGCGGTTTCTTCTCCGATCCCCACGCCTTGGAGACGGTCTACTACGCCCCGCCGCACACGACTTGCCAAGGAGAGGACGTCGAGGTCACGGTGAGGGTCGAGGACAAGTGCGGGGCCGAGTCGACAGACACAGTCACCGTACACGTGTTTCGCGTTAACCGGCCGCCTGTGGTCGATGCCGGGCCGGACCGCTGGGTGGACGCGGGTGAGCGCATCCAGATTCACGCGACTGCGTACGACCCTGACTGTGACGACCTATACTTCACCTGGACCGCCGAGTGCGGCCGGGGGACGTTCGTCGATCCACACGCGTTGAAGCCAGTGTACATTGCTCCCAACACGCGCCCGTGCACGGACGAGAGGATAGTGCTTACCCTCAAGGTGCGCGACGAGTGCGGCGCAGTCAGCGAGGACAGCATGACGGTCCACGTGCGCAGTGTGAGCCGCCCGCCCACAGTAAACGCGGGCCCGGACCTCACAGTGTGCGAGGGCGGCAGGATCATGATCCTCGCCGAGGGAAAGGACCCCGATGGAGGTCCGCTGAGCGTGTCCTGGTGGGCCAGCGAAGGTTCTTTCCTCAACGCGCATACTCTGACCCCGGTGTTCGTAGCCCCATCGACACCGAGCTGTGAGGGATTGGACGTCAAGGTCCGCATGAGGGTAACGGATAGCTGCGGCAACGTGGCCGAGGACTTCTTGAACATACACGTGTACAGCGTGAACCGAGCGCCACGAGTACAAATCGGAGAATAGCAGCAACAGGGGACAGGCACCTTTTCGCATCGCGAAAAGGTGCCTGTCCCCATCACCTCATCCGTCGCGCCGCCAGTATCCCCGTGACGGCGGCGAACACAATCCCCCGGGAATGCCCTGACGCATCTCCGGCAACATGGAAGCCTGGAAGCTCTGTTTCCATCCCTTCCTTCAACCGGTAACGTGTATCGTAGAACTTGATCTCCGGCGCGTATACTAGTGTGCCGTCCGACGCAAGCCCCGGAAGGATTTTGTCCAGACGCTCCACTGCCTCCAATATGTTCACCACAACCCTGTGGGGAAGGGCCATAGAGACATCGCCCGGGGTGTGTTCGCCCAAGGTGGGGTGAATGGGAACCCGACCGATGCGCTCCGGAGTGGAGCGTCGTCCCTGTTCAAGGTCCTTGAGGCGCTGCAGGATTGGACGGCCTCCACCGATGGTGCCGGCCAGCTTGGCTATAGCCCGCCCGTACTCGGTGGTGTCCTCAACGGGGTCGGTAAGCTCTATATGCACTAGGAGTGCGAAGTTGGTGTTGTCGGTCTTGTGCTTGTTCTCCGCATGTCCGTTTACCAGCACGAATTCCTCGTAGTCCTCCCGCACGACAAAACCGCGGGGGTTGGTACAGAAGGTCCGCACTACATCATCGTACGTACGCGTGCGAACCCGCAGCTTGGCATCGTACATTACCTGTTCCACGTGAGTGTACAGCTCTGCGGGGAACTCGAGACGGACGCCGACGTCCAACGGGCCGAACTCCGGCCCCACCCCCAATGACCGGGACACTTCCCTCAACCAGTAGGCGCCCACCCTCCCCGGCGCGGCCACCACCCGCTCCGCCCGCAGCTTTCCCCCTTTGTGTTCTACGACAAATGCGTCGTCGCCGCGAGATATGCACTTCACGGGGCAATCGAGCATGAAGGACACGCCGCGGGCCTGCAGGTCCTGGTACATCGAATCTATCACTTCGCGAATGCGCCCAGTCCCAATGTGTCGCTGTCGTCCAGCGATGAACTCAATGCCCGCTTCGGAAGCGTACTTCTTGAGCCGCCCCAACGCCTCCTCGTCCTCACCAGAGTACTGCTCAGGAGCGCCGTAGCGGGTGAAAACTTCGTCTACAAGGGAGATGAGGTTCATCAACTCGCCAGCGGAACAGCCCAATGCTGCAGGAGCGCCGCCGATCTTCGGCGTGAGATTGAGCTTCCCGTCGGAGAACGTCCCCGCCCCGCCTACACCGCAGGTGATGCTCTGCCGGTCTTTCGGGGCCAATCCTTTGTCGATAACGACCACTGACAGATCCGAATCGGCCAGCTCCAGTGCCGCGAACAGCCCTGCCGGTCCGGCTCCGATCACCGCCACGTCGTACTTCACCGCATCTCCTTCCCCACCCAAGGCAGGGCACCTTGCATGCCAATGCTTCGTGAGTGGAATATGCTGCGCAGGGTCCGAAGGCTATCGTAGCCGGTCCCTGAGGGAAAGCAAGTGCGGATAATCGGCGGTGAGCGGAAGGGCATGAAGCTGGCGGAGTGGCGCGGACTTCCGGTTCGTCCACTGCGGGACAGAGTGCGCACGGCGCTGTTCGATGTGCTGCAGGAGCTGGTGCCGGGAGCCGAGGTCCTGGACCTGTTCGCGGGAACTGGAGCCGTGGGCCTGGAGGCCCTGTCCCGCGGCGCCCACCGGGCAACGTTGGTGGAACTCTCGCTGCGAGTCACCCACCTCATCCGAGAGAACGTCCAGCTCTTGGACTACCAAGACAAAGCCCGCATTCTGCCCGGCGATGCTCTGGAGCTAGTTCGTACGTTAGCAAGGCAGGGAGAGCAGTTCGACCTCGTGTTCGTGGGGGCGCCGTACAACACGCCATTAGGGGGGGAAGCACTGCACACTCTGAGCGAGCACCTCCCTTTGCACCCCCAAGCGGTGGTGGTAGTAGAGTCGCACAAGAAGGAACCACTGTCCGAAACATCCGGTCCCTTGCAGCTGGAGCTGCGCCGCACCTACGGAGAGACTCGCCTGGACTTCTTTCGGTTTGTGCCCACAGAACGTTCAGATTAGACTCTGTCGAAAAGGGAGGCCTCAATGAACAAGCCTTTCATCCTCCTATCCAATGACGATGGATACCTCGCCTCGGGACTGCTCGCCCTCCGCGACGCTCTGCTGGAAGTAGCCGATGTGTGGGTCCTGGCCCCAGACAGGAACTGGTCTGCCGCATCGCGCACCCGCATCTTCCACAAGCCGCTCCGAGTATCCAGAGTACAACTGGCCGACGGCCAAACTATGCGCATCACCAACGGCGCTCCGTCGGATTGCGTATCGCTGGCCCTCCTCGGACTGGCGCCGCAGAGGCCCGATTTGGTGCTGGCGGGGATCAACGCCGGAGCGAATATTGGCCGCGACGTCACCTACTCCGGGACCGTCGCCGCGGCGATGGAAGGGGCCCAGGCGGGCATTCCCGCAGTAGCTGTATCTCAAGATCTCGGTCCCGAGGGAAGCGACGACACCCCCCCCGACTATCGCCTTGGGGCCAGGGTGGCAGCCCAGGTGGTCAGATTCGTCCTGGAAGAGTGTCCGCTGACACCGGGGACACTGCTCAACGTCAACATCCCCGCCTGCGCTCCGGCCGGAGTGCGTGTAACTCGATTGGGAACGAAGACCTACAGGGACGAGCTCGTCCAAGGAAAAGACCCCAAAGGACGGGAGTATTACTGGATGGCCGGGGAGATGCTCACCACGCCTCCTCACGGGGCGGAAGGAACTGACGTGGAGGCTGTTCTGTCCGGGTACATATCAATAACTCCGCTGCAACTCGACCTAACAGCCTACCCACTGCTCGAAACGCTACAAGCGTGGGAGGGGCGGATTACGCTGGCCTGACGATTGTCCACACCCCGACGGCGATGAACAGAGCCCCTGAGGCCCAGCGGGTCACTCTGGTCGCCCCCTCCGGAAGGTAGCCCGCCACGAGCGAGGCCAACAGCGCCGCCAGCGCGGTGCTTATGAGAAGAGCACCGACTGCACCCAGGAACACCGACCAAGGATGCTGCTGAGTGGCCAGGGCAAAGATCGCCAGCTGGGTCTTGTCCCCCAGCTCCGCCAGGAAGACCATGGAAAAGGCGAGCACAATTACGTTCCAGTCCACGTCACGATCACCGCCCTCATTGTACGCCAACCCGCGGACAGTGAAGGCCGGCCCGGCAACGCACATCGTCTGGACGACAGGCCAGAGAGCACACCAGTGCCGCAACTTCTTCTCCCACCGGATTCCCCCCCCGCGCCAGGAAGTGCGCCAACTGCGCGTGCAGGCACTTCACCCGCCGGAAATTGTGCAGGCCGCCGATCCCGCTGTCCGCTACCGCTTCCGCTCCCACGGACCTCAGAAAGGCCTCATCGTCGGCAGCGAGAAGCCGCCGTCGTTCGTCCCGGTACGCGCGGTGGGCTTGCATGTACAGCGCGGCATAAGAGGGATCTTCCCGTATCTTCCGCTCCGCCCGACGGACACCTCCCGCCGCCTCCAAGTGCCCCACTTCCTGCACCAGGTAGGGACAACTAAGCCAGAACAGGTTCGGGAATAGATCGAATCTCCTGTCGCGCTGCAGGAGGAGCCGGTTCACTGTCACCTGCGGGAACCCGTAGGGACAGGTCACCGCCACGGCCACCACCCCCCGCGCGGGGCGGCCGAGCTGCCAAGCAAGTACCGTTAGATCGCGCTCAGTGGGGTTCCGGTCCATCTCTCCCGAGGGGCGCACTCACGGCGGGGACCACCTGCACTCAGGTCACCGTAGGCCCACCGCAATACCTCGACTCCATCCTCCAACGTTACGGGGTAACCGACCAAGTCAGACAGGGAGGAAACCGACGCCGGCCGCGAGGGCACGGGCCCGGGGCGGTACCCCGCCTGCATCGCCCGGAGGAACGAGCGCATGTCCAGCTCGTCCTCCCAGAGTAGCAGCGTCCCGTGGTGCAGCAGGGCACGCTGACGCAGTTGTGCCGAGCCCGATATCTTTTTCCCTTCCACGTACACGCCGCCCTCCGCGACATGTGCCTCAACAGACCACCGAGCCCGCAGCGCCCCGGCCAGAAGTCCGGCAAGCCGGAGTTGGGACTCGCGCACAGTCCCCCACGCTTCCTGCAGCGGAAGGTACAAGGAGAAGTTCAGGTTCCCCGGGTGATGGTACACCGCCCCCCCTCCCGAACAGCGGCGGAGCACGGGGATCACCAACTCCCGACACCGGGGGACGTCCGCTTCCGCCTCCGGGTCCTGACTACGGCCGATCACCACGCAGCGGCGATTCCGCCACAGTCTGAGAGTGGGCGGCGCCCTCCCATGGGCCACCGCGGCGAAGAGCTCCTCATCGGCGGCCAGCCCCTCCTCCGGAGAAGCAAGCCTCAAGTCGGAAAGCACCCTCATTGCAGCTCGCTGTAGGCTCTCGCTGCCCGGTAGGAAGTGCGCGCCAGAGGAGCCGCCACCACTCCGCGGAACCCCATGGCCCGGGCTCTCATCGCCAGTGCCTCGAATTCGGCAGGGAGAGCATAGCGCGAGACGGGAAGCTGCTGTGGCGTAGGGCGCAGATACTGTCCCAGCACGACGATGTCCACGTTCGCCGCGCGAAGGTCCTCCAGAGCCTCCTCCACCTCGCCACTCTCCTCTCCCATCCCCAGGAGCAGAGAGGATTTCGTGGGCTGCGTTGGTGAGTGCTGTTTGATCTCCGCCAGCACCTCCAGCGACCCGGCATAGCTCGCCCGTCGGTCCCGTACCGCAGGCGTCAGCCTGCGCACCGTCTCCATGTTGTGCCCCACGACTGTGGGCCCCGCCGAGAGGAGCTCAGCCAGGGGTTCCCTCCGATAGTCAGGAATGAGCACCTCTACACCCGCGTCGGGGGAGAGTTCTCGCACAGCCCGAACGGCAGCGGCAAACTGGGAGGCCCCTCCGTCGGCGAGGTCGTCCCGATCGACGCTCGTCAGCACCACATATCGCAGCCCCAGCGCCCGGGCAGCCCGGGCCACCCGCTGGGGTTCGCCACAGTCCACTCTTCCCGCAGGCCATCCGGTAGACACAGCGCAGAAACGACAGTTTCGCGTACACACATCACCCAGGAGGAGGAATGTGACCGTGCGTTCGCCCCAGCATTGGGGAAGGTTGGGGCAGCGGGCGGACTGGCACACCGTGTGCAGCGAGTGCTCCTCGAGCGCCCGCGTGAGGACGGCAGCTCCTTCGCGGTCAGCCGGCGATACCCGTACCCTGAGCCAGTCAGATCTCACCGCACCCACCGGGCCAACTCCTCCCGTCCCACGGTGGACACCTCAACGTCGAACACGTTCGCCCATTGGCGAAGCGCGGCGGCCTGGGCCGCAGCGCACTCCACGGGCCCCGTGCTTACCTCGGCCAGGGAGATCGCCTCCACTCCGTGGAGACCGCAAGGGACGATGACCGAAAACAAGTTGGGACTAAGATCGACGTTCAGCGCGGCCCCGTGCATGGTGACCCATCTGCGCACATGCACACCGACAAAGCCCAGTTTTTGCAGGCCAATCCAGATACCGGGGAACTCCGGACGCCGGTGGGCTTCCACGCCGAAGTCCCCGGCCGTACGCAGCATGACCTCCTCCAGGTTCGCCACATACCGGTGGAGGTCCCTCCCCCACCCCCTGAGATCGACGATGGGGTACAGGACCAGCTGTCCCGGGCCGTGGTACGTGACGTCTCCCCCCCGCTCCACCTGGTGCCCTTCCACTTGCAGGCGCTCCAGAACTCGACGGCTGGCGAGGATGTGTTCCTCTCCTCCCTGCCTCCCCAAAGTGATGACAGGCTCGTGCTCGACGGAGAGCAAAATGTCCGGAACCCCGCCCTTCTCCCTGAGCCGCCGCAGCCGCTGCTGTAGGTCCAGCACAGGGCCGTACCTCTCTCGCCCCAGCCTGATGTGGACGATCTGCCTCACTGAACCTCCAGCCGACCGATTACTCGCCCCGGACGGGCACTCTCCCCTTGCGCGGAGATGATCTCCCGGACAACGCCTGCTGCCGGGGCCTCGATGACGAACACGGCCTTGTCCGCCTCTACCTCAGCTAGTTCCTGTCCGGCTTGTACTGTCTGCCCCACGCCCACCAACCACCGCACCAACCGCACCTCGTCGACGTCTCCCAACTCGGGAATCGAGATGTCCACCGCCCCTCCCTTCACAGGGAATTCTAAACGCGCCGCCCGCAGCACAACAGGGGGACGTTGACAATCGGGGCAGGGTGTGAGCTGACAAGGATCGTCGACCCCCTCGGGGGCCGCTGGGCACAAAGAACCCGCAGGAACGCGCTTCTACTAGAGACCGATCTCTTCGGAGAACAGGGAAAGCCGGTACTCTCCCTGCCCTGCCCGGCGATCGATGCGCAGGTACCACTCGCACGTATCCCCCCGCTCGGGCACAGTGCATGGGGTGACACAGTAAATGGCCGCCCGTCCCCCTTCCAGCTTGTACTGGACAATGCCGCATACGTCTATAATGTACACGTCGAAGACGAGATCAGGATCGCCATCGACCCAGATCACGTAACCTTCTCCGATTCGCGAATCAACTCTGTACCAGTCGCGGATGTCAAAACGTCCGCCGGGGTCAGTATAGCCCAAGGAGCCCTCGTAGTGTCCCGGAGACAGGAGCGCAGCCTGTTGCGGGCCGTGAGTGTTGGGGAGGGTCTCCCGGTCGTCAACGTCGAACGGATCCCATGTCACGCACAGGTCCGTCGGGTCACCTACCCAGCAACCAACCTCGGTGGGAAGAACGCACTCTTCCTCAACTGGGTCCGGCTCTGGAGGAGCGGGCGGTGGCGCCGGAGGAGGAGCAGCGGGCGGTGGCGCCGGAGGAGGAGCAGCAGGCGGTGGCGCCGGAGGAGGAGCAGCAGGCGGTGGCGCCGGAGCAGCCCGTGTTCCGATGGAAAGAGAGTCATTCTGGAATCCCACGTGGGGCTCGCAGTCCACCGCCTGTCGCACGCGCACGAACATTGTCCCGCCGCCTCTCCAGGTGAAAGGCACCGTAGCGCGGAGAGGGTAGCCGTACGCCCCGCACTCCAGGCTGGTATTCCGCAGGCGCACGTCCAGCCGTTGCCAATTATACCCCCCAGGCTCCCCTATATACACGTTGAGGTTGACATCCCTCCCGCGGCATGTGGCGGTGGGGTCGTCCCCCAACGCGGCGAACTCCAGCGTGAACGCCGCGCCACGCGGGACATCGTGAAATGCCCAGGTGATGTACGTGCCAGTGTGGGAGCCCTTGAGCCAGCACACACCCTCCTGTTCCGTGCCCGTGCAGAGTTGAACCTCTGCCCCGGCGGAGAACACACTCTCCGCGAGCCCACAAATCGCAAGGACTAGCACACTACCCCAGATAAGCGTTCGCCCGGCCATCCTCAACCTCCTCCCAGCTTGTACATATTATTGTAGAGCGTCGCAGCACCTTAGGGCAACGGCGAAGTATGTTCACGATGATTCCAACAGATGCAACGCCTCCCACAACGCCGAATACTCCGACCTTGGATTCCAGAAGAGATACCCATCTGCTCCTGCGTCTTCCGCCGCGCGGATTTGCTCCCCTATGTACTCGGCCAAGCTCATTCCCACCGGAAGAGCCCGGTCGAAGGCCTGCAAGTAGGGCCGCAGCGGAACTTCTGTGCGCAGGGCACCTTGCTCCAACGCCTGCCTGACTGTCCGATAGGGATCGTTCTTCAGCTCTTCCTCCACGTAGTGCGAGGGGTAGAGCATCGGGGAGATCACATCGGAGTGAGTGGCCAGGCCCTCGAGCTGCTGGCCAATAGGATCGATCATCCGAGCATTCCACGGCCACAACACTCGGCCGAACACATCCACAGACAGGGGGATGTCCAGGATCTCCTCAGCCTGCGCAAGGAATCTCTCCACAGCTACGCAGCGATCGGCATAGTCCTCGCCGATGTGGCCGTCGTCAGGAAACCGTATGTAGTCAAACTGAATCTCGTCGAACCCGGCTGCGGCGACCTCCGCAGCGACAGCGAGGTTGTACTCGTCCGCAGTGGGGTCGCCAGCGGCTACCCATTCTCCTCCGGGGGCCTCCAAGTGACGAGCCAGCTTCGGATCGTGATACACAACTTGGCGGGCCACCGCGTACATCCCTTTGCTGTGAACCAGGTGCACAACTTCCTCCAGGTCGAGCCTGGTAGATGTAGCACCCATGTGGCGGGCCAAGGGGATCTCCGAAGGGTAGCTGAGTTCGCCGTGGTTGTTCTTCACGTCTATGACTACCGTGTTCAACCCCCAGCGGACGGACTCCTCCAACACCTCCTCCAAGTAGCCCGCGCGCCAGGCAGCGTAGCAGGAAAGGTATACTCCCCTCCGGGCATGCACGGTCGAAGCTCTGCTTTCGACGGGCGGAGCCGGCAGCGGCCCAGGATCCGGAGCGCCGCCTTCCCAGGAAAGCGTCAACACAACAGCCGCCCCCAACGCAAGTGCTATCCCATATCTGAGTGTGGGCTTCATAATCGCTTCGTGGCCATGGTACTGGCCGGACACATTGGCGAAGCGGACCTACGTCCCTGCCTGTTGGTACCCTGGCGGCACGGAAGAGCTACTGCGTGGTGACTGTATACAGGAGGATTGCCTGGTAGTTCCCCGAGGGGAGGCCCTCTGCTGGGAGATGCGCCCGGTAGTCCACCGTTAGATCGTGTTCGCCACGACCGCCACTGGCCAGAACCTGAGGAGAGGTCGTGACGTCAACGAAGCTCCCCCGCACACCAACTTGCAGAGAGTCGACCGGCCACATGAACGTGCCGTCGTCGCTCGCACCGAGCGAGGGGCTCAGGGACTCTACAAGCACTGTCCAACCTGTATTGCTGCGCACAGTGAGGCCGATCGCGCCGGACACTTGCAGATAGCCGCGTGTCACATCTTCGGCTGAGGGCGTCGGCAGAGGAGTGCTGACCAGTACTTCTTGTCCCGGGGTTCCCCCACGAATGCCCACCACAGCAAACGGCAATACGGTCCACGAGACGCTTGCGGTAGCGGAAGCCTCGGCTGCCGCGGCGGTCCCTCCGATCAGCAAGATCAGGGTCGCGGTCAAGATGGTCTTTACGCGCACTGCGATCACCGCCCTTCGGCAGCCCGGCCGTCTCTCGGGGAGACCCGTGACTTTGCGCCCCCGCCTCGCGACGGGTTTGCCTTTTCGGGACGCTCGTGGCGACCCTCACTGTCCGTTATGCCTCAACAGGGGCACAGTTAGACAGGCCGCCGCGAAAAGGACCCTCGTGCCGTAGAATGTGCCTCTGAGAGGCGGTGAACTGATGGACAAGCTCTTGCGCCGGCTGGAACAAGTGGACGAAGAACTGAAAGAAGTGGAGAGCGTGTTGGCCACGGCCGAGGCCCCGGCACGATCGGACTTCGCTGAGCTGTCGCGGAAGTACGCACGCCTGCGGGAACTGTCCGCGCTGGGCCAGGAGCTACGAAAGCTGCAGGAGAACATTGCCGAGGAGGAGGAGCTCCTGGAGGGAGAGGAAGAGGACAGTCTACGCGCCGAACTCGAGCAAGCTCTGGAAGGGGATCGCTCCCGCCTGCAGAAACTGGCTGGAAAGGCCAAGCGCATGCTCCTCCCAGAGAGGCCCGAGGACTCGCGGAACGCCATATTGGAGATCAGGGCGGGAGCCGGCGGAGAGGAGTCGGCTCTCTTCGCGGCGGACCTCTTTCGAATGTACTCCCGCTACGCCGAACGAATGGGCTGGAATAGCCACATCCTGGATTCTCACCCCACACCTCTGGGCGGCTTCAAGCAGATCGTCTTTTCGGTGGAAGGGAGGAACGCATTCGGAAGCTTTCGGCTCGAATCGGGCGTGCACCGTGTGCAGCGCGTCCCCGAGACGGAGACCCAAGGTCGCGTTCACACGTCCACGGCCACTGTGGCGGTCCTCCCCGAGGTCGAGGATGTTGAGGTAGAGGTTTCCCCCGAGGACCTGCGCATGGAAACCTACCGCGCCGGGGGCCCCGGGGGCCAGCACATGCAGAAGAACGAAACCGCTGTGCGGATCATACACGTGCCCACGGGGATCATAGTCACCTGCCAGGAGGAGCGTTCGCAACATCGCAACCGCGAACAGGCGATCCGCCTTCTCAAGGCCCGCCTGTGGGACGCTGAGCAGCGCCAACAGAGAGCAGATCTGCGCGAGACCAGAAGGCGCCAGATCGGGACCGGGGACCGGTCAGAAAAGATCCGCACCTACAACTTCCCGCAGAGCCGCGTCACAGATCACCGCCTGAACCTCACTGTGTACCAGCTGGATCAGATCATGGAAGGGGAGCTGGATCGGCTGCTGCAGCCCTTGCTCGAAGCTGAGGTGGAAGAGCTACTCGAGTAGTGAACACAGGGCCGCGGGCAACCCCGCCGCCGGGGCCTGTCCACAGCCCTGTGATAAACTTGATCAGATCCAGCCACGCATGTGCATGGCGTCGACAACCCTCTTCACGGCCACCATGTACGCGGCGAGGCGCGTGTCTACGTCCCTCTCGTGGGCCATCTCGTGCACCGCATAGAAGGCAGTGGCCATCTTCTCATCGAGCTTCCTTTGTACCTCGTCTTCCGACCAGTAGAAGTTCATGTCGTTTTGGACCTGCTCAAAGTAGGAGCATGTCACGCCGCCCGCGTTGCACAGAAAGTCTGGAATCACGTAGATTCCCTTCTCCGTCAGGATGGACTCCGCCTCAGGAACGGTGGGGCCGTTGGCCGCCTCTGCCAGGACCTTCACCGACGG
>PWTL01000018.1 GCA_003562845.1 Candidatus Acetothermia bacterium | reverse complement strand
CCCACCGCGGCGCCTAGGTGAAATGGGGGGGTCAGTGCTTCGCAGGAGAGGATTGCCGCCGCACGGGCGGAGAAGGTTATTCGGGAGGGAGTCTGTGGGCTACCTTTTCGTCGCCCCGGCTCTGTTGTTCATCCTCAGCATGATGATCTACCCGGTTGTGTACAACATCTGGACGAGCCTGTTCCGGACAACCTATGGGATCTCCACGTACGTCGGGTGGGACAACTATGTCAGGGTCGTCACATCGCGCGGGTTCGGTCAGGTGTTGCTCAACACGGTCATCTGGACGGTTGGTAACATGTCCGTGATGTACGCCCTGGGGCTTGTCGCGGCCTTGCTGCTTCGCGCCATCCCTCGGGGCAAATTGGTGTTCAGAACGATCCTCTTGCTGCCTTGGGTCGTTCCTGCAGTTGTCACCGGGATCATGTTCCGATACATGCTGCACACCCGTTACGGGATCATCAACGACATCCTGGTGAACATCGGAGTCATACAAGCTCCCGTGAACTGGTTGGGGACCACCAGCACATCGCTCGTCAGTGTCATGGTGACGTATATCTGGAAGGTCTACCCGTACATCATGATCCTGCTCATGGCCGGGCTGGAGTCGATACCCTCCCAGCTGTACGAGGCGGCACGCATCGATGGCGCGAACGCCTGGAAGCAGTTCAGGCATATAACCCTTCCCATGCTCAGGCCGGTAACGCGAGTGATCGTGATCCTGATGGGGATATGGACCTTCAACGCCTTCGACCTGACGTACATCATGACCCGAGGCGGGCCTCTCTACAGCTCTGAGGTTCTGGCTATGAGGATCTATACCACGGCCTTTGCGGATTTCCGTTTCGGGCTCGCTTCGGCCACTGGGGTACTGGCTGCGGTGATAACCTTCCTGTTCGCCACTGTGTACACATGGTGGTCGCACCGAAAGGAGTGGTAAAATGACACGGCTTTCCCGCTCCGTAAAACGCGGCTCGTCGACGAGCTTGAAGTACTTCATCCTGATCGTGCTGAGCATCGGTGCCCTGTTTCCGATGGTATGGATGGTACTCACGTCAATAAAGTCCCAGGCTGAGGTGTACGCCGTGCCCCCAGTGTGGTGGCCTGGCCGACCAACCTTGGAGCACTACGCACACGTATTAGAGTCGAACTTCATGCGCTCGGTCCTTAACAGCACGCTGATCGCGCTCGCAGTGACCGCCTGTGTGGTGGTTCTGGCCAGCCTTGCCGCGTACGGGTTCACGCGCTACAGGTTCCGCGGGCACAGGCCCATGCTCCTTTCCACGCTGCTGGGGCACTTCGTGCCCGAAGCCGTGAGGTTCCTCCCGCTGTACGTCTTGCTGCTGACTCTCCGGCTGCACGATACGCACCAGGGGCTCTCCCTCAGCTATATCGCGGTGCTCCTTCCCATAGCGATATGGATGCTCACCGGGTACTTCGAGGGGATCCCCAGAGAGCTCGACGAGGCGGCGACGATCGACGGGTGCTGCAGGGTGGGGGTGCTCACGAGGATCATCCTTCCGCTGGCAGCCCCGGGGATGATGGCCGTAGCGGTCTTCTCCTTCATCTGGGCATGGCAGGAGTTCCTGTTTGCGCTCGTGCTGATCAACAGCCCTGGAAAGCTCACGATCTCCCTGGCGCTGTCGAACATGTTGGGACTGTACTTGCCGGATTGGGGCCCTCTGATGGCGGCGACGACGATCACTGTGCTGCCAACCACGATCATTTTCGTGGTGTTCCAGAAGTGGCTTGTCTCCGGGCTGACCAAGGGGGCCATCAAGGGTTGATGTCCCCGTGGCGCGTGCTTTGGGAGGATCATGAAGATTGGCATTGTCACCATCGCGGATGAAGATACTGGAGCGTTCTTCGCTGCACAGGTACGGGCCCGCAAGCACAGGGTCGGGGACGGCCTGGAACTGTCCTTCTTCCCGGCACATGGGCCCAGCCAGTTCATGGAGACCGAGGTTGACGAGGCACTGGCGGCCCCTGCCATCCTAGCCGCCGTCGAGGCCGCTGCTGGGGAGTTGTGCGAGGCGATCGTGATCGACTGCGTGCTCGACCCGGCGCTGCAGGCGTGTCGCCACCTGGTCGACGTTCCGGTGGTGGGGGCCGGGCAGGCAGCACTGGCATGCGCAACCATGCTCGGTGAGCGCGTTACCGTGCTCGTTCACAACAGCTGCGTTACAGGGATTTTGAGAAGGAACCTCAAGCTCTATGGCTTTCTCGACCGTGTGGTCGCGTTCCGACCGCTCCAGATACCCGTGCTGCGCATGGGGCTGGACGAGGGATTGGAGGACGCCGTCCTTGAGGCTGCATCGCTGGCGGTGGCCGAAGACGCTTGTGACGTCCTTGTGCTGGGGTGCACGGGGCTTGCTCCCGTCGCCG
Source organism: Candidatus Acetothermia bacterium (assembly GCA_003562845.1). Classification (GTDB taxonomy): domain Bacteria; phylum Bipolaricaulota; class Bipolaricaulia; order Bipolaricaulales; family Bipolaricaulaceae; genus T3SED10-47. The sequence continues at coordinate 11,786 of PWTL01000018.1, read as the reverse complement.
AGAAGCTTCAGGCCGCCAGCAGTGTCCCGGTGGTGGAGCCGGCGTTGGCTGCGATGCACATGGCTCGGACGCTGGCGGCGCTGTCGGGGAGACGCCGTGGGGAGTGATGCGGCCTTCCGCCCGGGAGCTCTTCAGTTGCGCAACGATGATGGGAGGAGCGATGGATAGCGCGGGTGCGCGTAGACTTGCTGTATTGTACCGTGATCATCTGCTGAACGATGTGCTCCCGTTTTGGCTGACATATTCGCTTGACCGAGAATGGGGGGGGTACCACGGGTTCTTGGACCGTGACGGGACGGTCTATGGAACGGACAAGTCCATGGTGCTCCACGGGCGTGCTGTGTGGTTGTTCTCTCGCTTGTGCAACGCCCTGGGGGAGAACGCCGAGTGGCTCGAAGCGGCCCGACACGGGTACACATTCTTGTTCGGACATGGCTTCGATGCCGAAGGCAGCATGGTCTTCTCGGTCGATCGTAGGGGGGCTCCCCTCGGGCGGATGCTCTTCTCCGTCGAGGCCTACGCCACGATGGCCGCTGCGGAGTATGCGCGTGCCGCTGGCGATAAGTCTTCCGCGGATCTGGCAGACAAGCTGCTTGGGAAGGTCTTCGAGCTCCACCAACGGCATCGGTCGGAGGGGGTGGTGTCTTCCGGCCGGCGCGTGAGGAAGTTTCTGGTGCCGCTCCTTCTGTTGACGGTTGGCTCAGCGCTTCGGGGGGCAGGCAGGGAGGACGCCGTCGCTGTGGCCGTGCAGCGGGTGGTTGACGAGATCTGCGAGGACTTTATCGACCCCCGGGAGCATGTGGTCTACGAGACCGTCGGCCTGGAGGCAGCGGTCCGGGGGCAACCCGAGGGGCGCTGTATGGTGCCTGGCCACGCGATCAACTTGGCCTGGCTGTTCCTGGAAGAGAGCGAGAGGACAGCCGACACCGCGCTGCGCGATAAGGCCCTGCACGTGCTCGATTGCGCCTTTGAGCGGGGCTGGGACGACCGCTACGGCGGGATCTTCCAGTACGTCGACACCCAAGGGAAGCCCCCTGAGGACCCCGGATGGGCGATGAAGCTGTGGTGGGTGCACAACGAAGCCCTGTACGCCACATTGTTGGCACATGCAATAACGGGAGCCCCCAAGTACTGTCGCTGGTTCGACGCCATTCACGAGTGGACGTTCGCCCACTTCCCCGACTCTGTCTACGGTGGCTGGTACGGATACCTCAACAGAGACGGGACAGTGGCCTTGCGGGCGAAAGGCACGATGTGGAAGGGCGTGTTCCACGTCTCCTCTTCTCTCCTTCAGTGCCATATGCTCCTGAGGAGCTTGGGCGGGGGGTAAGTGTTTGTGTGCCGGCACTGTTTAGAGGCGACGTTGCCGTGCCACAGACAGCGAGTGCGGGGATTGACCTTCACCGCTTGGCAGGGTGCATGCGCTGTTCTCTCTGGTGAGGGGCGGTTGCTGCAGAGGGGGCAGACGACCGTTTGCGGTGCCGGGGCCTCCGGCTGACACTTGACTCCATGCACGAGTACTCCCTGGCCTACGGGTTGCTGGAGGCGTTGCTCGAACACTTGGGTTCGCACCCGGTGGGGGCACACGTGCGGGCGGTGCACGTGCGCAAGGGGGAGCTCGTGATCCTCTCTGAGGAGGCGCTCAAGGAGGCGTGGAGGATCCTGAGCGAGGGCACTCTCCTGGCCGGCTCCGAGCTCGAGCTGGAGCCGGTCTCCACGCGCATTAGCTGTCAGAGTTGTGGGTACGTGGGCCCGGCTGAGAATCTGGATCCGGGCGAGGGGTGGCATGTGCAGATTCCTCTTCTCTCCTGCCCCCGCTGTGGGGGGCGGGTGGACGTTCTGGAGGGGAAGGAGCTCGCCGCGGTCTCCCTCAGCGTGGACGGCCCGCTGGAGGGCGGCCCTTCTCCGCCCAGCGCCGGCGAGCAGAAAGAAGTACGGGAACGAGAAGGGGACACACCCGAGGGCCAATGCCGTTGACTCCCGGGCCGAACAACACTGCCCGGTCTCCCCGCTGCACGCGCGGGATCGCGGACACATCAGCGGCAACCGTGTCCATCCCCAGTTTGCCCAGGAGGGGTACTTCGCGGTCGCGGATGGAGACGCGCTTCAGGCCTGCCTGTAGCCCGTCCCCGTAACCGGCGGTGAGAATGGCCACCCGCCCGGCGCTCCGGGTCACGTACTGCCTCTCGTAGCCTACGGGCCAGCCCTGGGGGAGGGAGCGCACCGCGGCTACGCGGGTCCACACTCGGGCGGCCGGTGTTACCGTAAGTGGCGGATCGCTGGGGACGTCAGGGTAGCCGTAGATGGCGATCCCCGCCCGAACCATGTTCAGCGGCGGCGCCGTGCCCTCGTGAAAGGCCAGGGCCGCTGCCGAGTTGGCCAAGTGACGCCAGGGGATGCGCTCCCCGTCTAGAGCCCACTCCTGGAGGAGCTGGCGGAACCGCCACACTTGGGCCCGGGTGAAGGCGATGTCGTCGCTCCCCGGGGAGTGGGCCGAGGAGAGATGGGAGTAGATCCCGGCGAGCTCGAGCCAGGGGTTGTCGGTCAACCGCTGCAGGGCCTCCTCCGCCTCTTGGGGAAGGAGCCCGAACCTGCCCATGCCCGTGTCCACCTCCAGGTGCACTCGGGCGGGCCGTCCTACGCGTCGCGCCGCCCGCGGGAGCTCCTGGAGCATGGTCAGGTCCCCGGCCGGTACGTGGAAACCGCAGCGAACGGCGTCGGCCAGCGCCGGGCCCACCGGCGGGAGCATAACGAACACTTCCTGGTTCAGGCCGGCGCGGCGGAGGGCCTTTCCTTCGGCCACACTGGCCACCCCGAACCAGTCCACAAGGTCGCCGCCGGCCCGGGCAACGCGGAGCAGACCGTGCCCGTAGGCGTCCTCCTTGACCACGGCCATGAGGGAGCAGGCTGCGGGAATGCGAGAGCGCAACTGCTTCAGGTTCTCCCGGAGGACACGAGTGTCGATCTCGGCGTTGACCATGACCCCTCATTAGGGTCCCCTGTCGCACCCTGGGCAACCTTCCCCGTCCTCCCAGAGGGGGACATCTTTCCAGGCGCCGCAGGCCCTGTATAATGCTCTTGTATGATGAAAAAGCGGCTGCACATCAGCGTAAGCGGCACAGTGCAGGGCGTGGGGTTTCGTCCGTTTGTGTACCGGGTGGCCGTGGGGAGAGGGCTGGTCGGGCACGTGCGTAACTTGGGGGACGCGGGAGTAGAGATCGAAGTGGAAGGGCCCGCCGACGCGGTAGACTCCTTCGTCGATGTTTTGTGTCAGGAGACACCCCCTCTGGCGGAGATCGAGAGTCTGGATGTCCAACATCTGGCCCCGACGGGGGAGGGGGAATTCCGCATCGTTCCCTCGGGCGGGACTGGGGGCGGGGGGGGAACGCTGCCTCCGGATGTAGCGACCTGTGGCCTGTGCCTGCAGGATATAGACAGTCCCGATAGCCGATATCGTCGGTACTGGGGCACGAGCTGCACCGATTGCGGCCCCCGGTTCACGGTAATCGAGGGGCTGCCGTACGATCGTCCCAGCACTTCCATGCGCGATTTCCCCATGTGTCCGGACTGCGAGCGGGAGTACACGGATCCCTTGGACCGCCGCTACCATGCCCAGACCATCGCCTGCCCGCGCTGTGGCCCGCGGCTCAAGTATGTGGAAGGCGGGACTTGGGGGGAAGGGGATCCAGTAGGCCGGGCGCTCCGCGCTCTGCGGGCGGGGGGCGTCGTGGCGGTGAAGGGTATCGGGGGCACGCACCTGGCCTGTGACGCTACGCGGGGCGGCGTGGTGGCCGAGCTGCGCCGGCGCCTGGGCCGCCCCGGTCAACCGATGGCGATTATGGCGCCGGCGGAGGGGCTGGAGAGCTTCTGCTCCCCCACGGACGAGGAGTGGGCGCTGTTGCGCTCGGCGAGGCGCCCCATCGTCGCGGTCCGTCGCCGGCCCGGGGCACTCCCCGACGAGCTCGCCCCGGGGTTGCACACGGTGGGGGTGATGCTCCCTTATTCAGGGCTCCACCACCTACTCCTGAGGGGGTTCAGGCGCCCGTTGGTTATGACGAGCGGGAACTACCCTGGAAGGCCGATGGCTATTGCCGACGAGGAGATCGTGGGGCAACTCTCCGGCGTGGCCGAGGGGCTTCTCCTCCACAACCGCCGCATCGTGGCCCGTTGCGACGACTCGGTGATGCGTATGGCCGGTGGCACACCGGTGTTTTTGCGGCGCTCGCGCGGCTGGGTCCCGGAGCCGATTCCGGCGGACCTCGGCGAGGAGCCTCTTCTCGCCCTGGGGGGAGAGCTGAACGTCGCCTTCGCCTTGTACCACCGCGGTAAGGTGTACCTGTCCCAGCACATCGGGGACACGGAGCACGTGGAAACGCAGGACTACCTGCAGGAGGACCTGGACCACCTGCGGCGGATTACGGGAGCGCCCCTGCCGCGACGGGTGATGTGCGACCTACACCCGGGCTTTGCCACCTCGCGGCTGGCCCGGGAGCTCGGGGAGGCCGTGCCGGTGCAGCACCACGTGGCCCACGTGGCCGGCCTGGCCGTGGAGTGGTCCGTGGGGGAGGTAGTGGGGATCGCCGCCGATGGGTATGGCTACGGGGAGGACGGGGCGGCCTGGGGCGGGGAGGTACTCCTGTGGCGAGGAGGAACCTGGGAACGTGCGGGCTCTCTCTCCGAGGTGCCGCTCCCGGGAGGGGATGCGGCCGCGCTGCGTCCGGGACGCGTGGCGGCGGCGTATTTGCTGGCCGGCGGTCTGGACCCCCAGCGCGCCGGGTTGAGCGACGAAGAGTTGGAGGCGGTGCGCTTTCAGATCTCAGAGGGGATGAACTGCCCGCCTACGACGAGCGCAGGACGCTTTCTGGACGCAGTGTCCGCGTGGCTGGGAGTGTGCTGTGAGCGCACGTACGAAGGCGAGCCGGCGATGCGCTTGGAGGCGGCCGCGGCGGAAGGCCGGCCGCAGAAACTCGAGCCGCCGTTGGCCCTCGGCGCGGGGAGGAAGGTCCTGGACACGGTGGAGCTCTTTTGCAGGCTCGCTGGGCTGGCCGGAAACGGGATGGCGACTGCCGATCTCGCCGCCACAGCTCAGGAAACGCTCGCTCGCGGGCTGGCCCGCTTGGCCCTGGAGGTGGCGCGTGGGGAGGGGGTGGGGGCCATCGGTCTCACCGGTGGCGTGGCGGTAAACGATGCCATTGCCTGGACCGTACGCCGCGAGGTGGAACGGGCGGGACTGCAATTCCTCTCCCATCGCAAGGTGCCGCCGGGCGATGGGGGGCTTGCCTTCGGGCAGCTGGCCGCGGGGCGGTGAGAGCGGACAGATGTCCTGTTGTCCGCTATAGGCAGGCGGGCTTCCGCGCCCTATGATCCGCTCGTCACGCAGAGAATGCGGCGACAGGGAGGGGACGACAGATGGGTGACCCCAAGAGGCCCAAGGACCCGAAGAAGCCCAAAGGCAAGTAGCTTAGCGCACGACCCGAAGGAAGAGGGGCGGGCAACCGCTCCTCTTCGCTTTGCCGTGCGTGTGGGGCGCGCGGTGCGAAGCCTTGCAGACGAGGTGCGCCGCTACCAGCCTTCCATCCGTAGCGTCGGAGCTTGTCTCCGACGCTGACGGGGCTTGGCCCCGATGGGGTCAGCTCTTGTGCAAGCCGAGTGCTGACAGGAGCTCTTCCACGCCGCGGCCGCTTTTGGCGTCGGTTAGCACCGCCCTGCCATGCGGGTTCAGTCGGCGATAGTCTTCCACTAGCCGCTGGGGATCGACGCCTACGGCGTCGGCGAGGTCGACCTTGTTGATGGCGATTACGTCAGTCTGCACGAAGATCTTGGGGTGCTTGCGCACCATGTCGTCGCCTTCAGTCACTGAGATCACCACAAGATCAAGCTCCGTACCCAGGGGGAAGTCGGCCGGGCACACGAGGTTGCCCACGTTTTCGATGAACAGAAGGTCTACCTCCGCGAGGGGGAACTTCTGCAGGGTGTGGGAGACCCTGTGGGCATCGAGGTGGCAGTCCTCCTCCGTGTTGAGGTTGGCGGCGGCCAGTCCGGCCTGGACGAACCGGCGGTGGTCGTCGTCCCCGGCTACATCGCCGGCGATGGCCCCCACGCGGTGCCCGGTCTGCTGTAGGCGTTGGGCCAGCGCCAAGATCAGGGTGGTCTTCCCCGAGCCCACCGCGCCCATTACGCCCACCGCGCGGGTGTTGCTGTCGGTGAGGAGGCTGTAGTTCCTCTCGGCCAGCTCCAGCTGGCGCTTCAAGATATCTCCGAATGGAACGCGGATATCGTGCATGGAGGGATGTTACCGCCTGCGGGAGGCGTTGCAAGGGAGCGGCGAACCTTGCGGGCAAGCTGCGACGGTACAGGGGCGAACGTCGCGGGCAAGCTGCGACGGTGCAGGGTAGCGGCGGAGCTTGTCTCCGCCGAAGAAGCAGCTTGTCTCCGCCGAATAATCAAGGTATAGTCGGGCGCCATGCGTAGGCTAGTGGTGTGGGCGGCCACGGCGGCGTTTGCCCTGGCCGTTTATCTTTTACTGACGCTGTGGAGTGGGTCTTGGGGGCTGTGGTCTCTGAGCGAGCTTGTGGTGGGCGCAGTGCTGGCCTCCATTGTCGGCGTTGCCTGTGGGGGGGTGCTCTGGGAGCGAGGCGGGTGGCGGATGCTGATGCCCCACCGGTGGCTTCTGCTTGTTTTGTACATTATTCCCCTGTTTTGGGCTATGGCTCGAGCGAACGTGGACGTGGCGTGGAGGGTGATCACGGGAAATATTCGCCCGGGGATCGTACGCTTCGACCCTGGGCTGAAGACGGAGCTGGCCCGGACCATCTTGGCCAACTCCATCACCCTCACTCCGGGGACGCTTACCGTGGACGTGAGCGACCATTCGGGGGCGTTCTACGTACACTGGATAAACGTAACCGATGACAACCCTACCCCGGAGGACGTTTGCGGGGCCTTCCCCGCCTGGGCCAGGAGGATAGCGGAATGATCGCCGAGCTTCCGTTTACGGTGGCAGCGGTGGTACTGGCAGGGTTCATGTTCGTCAGCGTGCTGCGTCTTGCGATCGGCCCCACGGCTGCCGATCGGGCGGTGGCTCTGGACACGGTGAACACCCTGGTGGTGACGACGATGGTCCTCCTCGGAGCGGGGTTGGGACAGGTGGTCCTGGTTGACGTGGCCATTGTGTACGCGCTTCTTTCGTTTGTGAGTACTCTGTACATCGCCCGCTATCTGGAAGGGGGCTGGGGATGAACGCGCTCCTTTATGCGCTGCTGGCGGTGGGCGCGCTGTTCAACGGGCTGGGCGCTGTGGCGTTGCTGCGGTTCCCCGATGTGTACACGCGCATCCACGGGGCGACGAAGTGCACCACCTTCGGCTCCATCTTCTCCATCGGGGCGGTGGTGCTGTACGGTTTTCTGCAGGGCGACGGCGCGGGGGGAACGCTCGCGGTGCACGCGCTCATCGCGCTGGTATTTCTGCTCCTGACGAACCCCACGGGATCGCACGCCCTGGCCCGGGGAGCGTACCGCGGCGGCATAAAGCCCGCACAGGCGGTGGTCGATCATATGGAGAAGGGCAAGCGGTGACGGCGTTGGCGATACTGCAGGTGTTGTTGTTGGTGCTGCTCGTTGTGTGCGGCGTGTTGGCGGTGCGGCTCAAGGACCTGCTGGGATCCGTAATCGCCCTGGCTGCCGGAAGCCTTCTTCTTTCGCTGCAGTTCTTCTTGCTGCAGGCGCCGGATGTGGCCATTGCCGAAGCGGGGATTGGGGCGGCGCTTACCACTGCTTTGTTTGTGCTCGCCATCCGCAAGACACGCCGTAAGGAGGAAGAATGAGGTGGCTGAGGATTGCCGCTCTGCTCGTTGTGTTCGGTTTTCTGGTGGGTGCGGCGGTCTGGACGAGGCCGTTCGGCGCCCCGCAGGCCATGGAGATGGACGAGCACTTCATCGAACGCAGCCAGGAAGAGGCGGCGGCCAATAATGTAGTCACCGCGGTGCTGTTCGACTATCGGGGCTTTGACACCCTGGGAGAGGCCACAGTGCTGTTCGCCGCCGTGGTTGGGGTGGCACTGGTGCTCAGGAGGTGGGCGCGATGAGCGTGGTCGTGCGCACTGTAACTCGGCTGCTCCTCCCGGCGGTGGTCATGTTCGGGGCATACGTGGTCATGCACGGGCATCTGACCCCGGGCGGAGGCTTTCAGGGAGGTGCGGTCATCGCCTCGGCTGTGGCTCTGGTGGTGGTCGCCTTCGGCGCCCGCCGGATCCGCAGGCACAAGGAGACGCTGTCGGTTCTGGAGGATGTGGGAGCACTGGCCTTCGTCGTACTCGCCTTCCTCGGGATCGGTGGGACGTTCTTCTACAACTCCCTCGCAGGGACGGGGGGCTTGTTCGGCCAGGAAGTAGCAATGGGGGCGAACCCCGGAGCGCTGAACACGGGGGGCATGCTTCCCCTGATGAACTGGGCGGTGGGGCTGAAGGTTTTGGCCGGCTTGGGATCTATCGTTTTGCTGATGGGGCTGTTGGGGGGAGACGATGATCGGTAACCTGCCGTTCGTAGTGTGCATGATCCTGGTGGCGCTGGGGTTGTGGACGCTGATGACGAGGCGCAACCTGATCAAGCTGGCTATAGGCATTGTGCTGATCGAAAACGGGGTGAACTTGTTCTTGGTTTCGCTGGGGTACGTGCGCGGGGGCGTGGCGCCGATCTACACTTATGCTCCGCAAGGGGTCCCTGTAAACGTGCCCATGGCCATGCCTACGCCGCAGGCGCTGACGCTGACGTCAATTGTGATCGGAGTGGCCACCACGGCGCTTCTGCTGGCGTTTGCTGTACTGATTCACCGGCAGCGGGGCACGCTGGACGCCGGAAGGATCAGGGAGCTGCGAGGATGAGCTTGGCGATGCATGTGCCGATTCTGGCGATTGCCGTGCCGCTGTTGGGGGCGTTCGCCCTGCCGCTGATGGCCAAAGTGCACCACCGTCTGCGGGACCTGTGGGCGCTTGTCGTAGGTGCGTTCACCGTGGCCATGATCGTGACCTTGGCCGTGCAGGTGTTCACCGTGGGGGTGCAGGTGTACACGCTCGGTGCCGATACGCCGGACGCGACCTTGGGCCCGCAAGGGTTCCCCATTCGAATTACGCTGGTGGCCGACGCTATGGGGGCGTTCATGGCTCTGATCTCGGCGCTCCTCGGCGGGGCCGCGTTGATCTACGCGTTGGGCTTTCTGGAGGAAAGCAAGGGAAAGACGCTGTCCATGTCCCTGTTTCTGCTCTTGTGGGCGGGGATGCTCGGGCTCAAGCTCACCGGCGACATGTTCAACTTCTTTGTGTTTTTGGAGCTTACCTCCGTGGCTGCCTGCGGACTGATCGGCTACCGGGCATGGGAGTCGCGCCCGCCGGAGGCTGCGTTCAAGACCTTGGTGATGTTCATCCTCGGCGGGTTGATGGTCCTGCTGGCGGTGGCGATCCTGTACGGGGAGTATGGGGCGCTGAATATGGCCTTCCTCTCTGCGCAGATCGGGGGGAGCTTGCTCGACCGGGTGGCGCTGGGGCTTCTGCTCGGGGGGCTGTTGATGAAGGCGGGCGCTGTCCCCATGCACATGTGGGCCCCCGACGCCTACGGGGAGGCCGATGCGAACACGGCCATCGTACTGGTGGCCAACACTCAGGCTGGGTTGTACGCCTTGTTCCGCGTGGTGTTCACGTTGTACGGCGGGGCGGCGACGCCGGAGGTGGGCTATTTGGTCACCACTTTGGGCGCGCTGACCGTGTTGGTGGCGGTGCTGATGGCAGTGGTGCAGACGAACCTGGGACGGCTCGTCGCTTATGGGGCGATATCGCAGATTGGGTACATGTTGCTCGCGGCCGGGGTGGGGCTGGTCACCCTGGGCGTGGGCCCGGAGTTCGGGCGGGTGGCGTTGCAGGGCGGCGTGTTCCACATGTTCAACGACGCGGCGTGTATAGGCCTTCTGTTCCTGTGTGTCGGTGCCGTTCGGCGGGCGGCAGGAAGCGGGGACCTGCGCTCATTGGGGGGCCTGGCTCACACCGAGAAGTGGACCAGCGGGTTTTTCCTCCTCGGGGCGCTGGCCCTGGCGGGGATACCCCCACTCAACGGGTTCGCCTCCAAGCTGATGATCTATCAGTCGGTGTTTCAGCTCTCGCCTATTCTGACGGCGCTGGCCGTTTTGGCCTCGATTCTGCTCCTGGCGGTGTTCGTGCGTGCGTTCCAAGGGGCGTTCCTCGGACCGCGGCAGAGCATGTCGGGAGCGCCGTTGTCGCCGGCGATGCTGGCGGGAATGGCCGTACTGGCGGTGGTGGTGATCGCCTTCGGCCTTGTTCCAGACTTGGTGGTGCGCCATCTGGTCGCTCCGGCGGCAGAGGCGCTGTGGACTGGAAGAGACGTGTACTTGGCCGCGGTGTTGGGAGGATGAGATGAACCTACTGACGGGCGAAGGTTTCTGGAGTCCGCTTGTCTGGCTGGCATTGGCTGTCGGGGTGGCACTTTTGGCCTGGTGGCTGCGGTCAAAGGGCCGGCAGGACTACAAGCGAGGCACAGAACAGGCGACCCCGTTCCTGTCCGGGGAGCCGATGCCCGAAGGGGTGCACGTCGGCGGGCAACATCTGTATTGGGGGTTCGTGGAGGCCCTGCGCCCGGTCGTCGATCGGCTGCGGGCTTTTCACTCCGGAGTGGTGACGGACTACGTCACCTGGCTGGTGGTCATGTTGGCCGTGGTGTTTCTTGTGGTAATGCTCAGCTAGGAGGGTGGATGAAGCTGTCGGCGTTCAAGCGCGCGCTGTGGGTGTATCATCTCCCGACTGGGTCGTGTAATGGCTGCGACATCGAGATCGTGGCCGCGCTGACCCCGCGCTACGATGTGGAGCGCTTCGGGATCATGCTGGTGGGCACACCGCGGCACGCTGATGTGCTCTTGGTTACCGGCACTGTGACCCGCCCCATGGCTGACCGCCTGCGGCGCATCTACGAGCAGACGCCCGACCCCAAGGCGGTGGTGGTGGTGGGCAGCTGCGGCTCCACGTCGGGTGTGTTCTACGAGTCGTACAACGTGGCCGGCCCGGTGGACGAGATCATCCCTGTCGACGTGTATATCCCCGGGTGCCCCGTGCGTCCGGAGGGGATCACCGACGCGGTGGTCAAAGCGGTGGCCAAGCTGGAAGGGCTGGAAGCGGGGGAGAAAGTATGACGGCGGAAGCGGTCCTGCAAGCGCTGCGTGTGGCCGTGGGGGAAGGCCTGTCCGAGCCGGAAGTGCGCACCCGCACAGTGGGGGTGACCCGGCCCAGGGAGATCGAGGAGTTGTGGGCCGCTGTCCCCCGGGAGTCCCTCCTGGCGGCGGTGGGCGCTTTGGTGCAGCTGGCGCCGGTGCACATGTCGGTCATCTCCGGCCGGGACGCAGGCGAGCAAATAGAGCTTCTTTATCATCTGGCGGTGGGGTACGGTACCGAGGGCGGCGAGGTGCTCACCACGCTGCGACTGTCGGTTCCCAAGGGTGATCTGTTTGTCCCTTCGTTGTGCGGGATCATTCCCGGGGCGGAGACCACCGAGCGGGAGAAGCGCGAGTTCCTGGGAGTTGAGTTCACGGGCATTACGGACAGCAGAAACCTGTTTTTGCCCGAGGAGATGACGGCGCACCCTTGGCGCCAGGACGACGGCGAGGTGTCTGGTCTCGTCCGCCGCACGGTGAAGTGGGAGGAGCGCGATGGAGGAGCGTAGAGCCGTGTACCAGATTCCCGTCGGTCCGGTTCACCCGGCGCTGAAGGAGAACATCCGCTTTGTGTTCGATGTG
>PWTL01000013.1 GCA_003562845.1 Candidatus Acetothermia bacterium | reverse complement strand
GTGGAGATCCTGCAGCACCATATCTCCTTCCTCTCGGGAACCACGGTGGTGCAGGCCGAGGAACAGGAGGAGGAGCCCAAGGAAGACTTGACCCCACTGTCCGAGCTGGGGCTCGACCAGCGAGCGTGCAACCTGCTGCGCGAAGAGGGGATCGTGACCTTGGGCGACCTGTTGTCCCGTAGCCGCGAGGAGCTTCTGGACATTCACGGGTTCGGGGAGAAGACTTTGGATCGAGTGGCCGAGCGACTGGCGGAAATGGGCCTCGATATGCGCTCGGAGAAGGAGCTGTGAGATGAGACATCGTCGCAAGGTGCCCAAGCTGAGCATGGACCGCTCACGTCGGCGCTCGGTCCTCTCCGGGCAGGCCAAGGCCCTGATTTTGGCGGGGAAGGTTGATACGACGCCGCCGCGGGCTCAGGCCACACAACAGCTGGTGGAGCGGCTGGTCACGATGGCCAGGAAAGGCGACCAGGCCGCCCAACGGAGGGTGTTCGCTTGTCTTCGGGACAAGGAGGCGACGAACAAGCTGTTCCAGGAGATAGCAGTGCAGTACAGGGACAGGGATGGCGGCTATACGCGGTTGCTCAAGCTCGGCCCCCGCCGGGGCGACGGCGCAGAGGTGGCGCGCCTGACATGGGTATGAGATGAGAACAGGACCTGTTGTCCCTCCAGGAGCGGAGCCCGTGGGGCCTTACTCCGCCGCCTACAGGGCGGGAGACTTACTGTTCGTGTCCGGACAGATTCCGTTGGGGCCTGGGGGAGAGATTGTCGGAGAGGGCATTGCAGAGCAAACACGGGCTTGCCTGGAGAATGTACGCGGCGTGCTGGCCGCCGCAGGGGCCACTCCGGAAAAGGTCGTCAAGGCCACGGTCTTTTTGACGGACATGGCCGATTTCCCCGCGGTGAACGAGATCTACGGCGAGTTCTTTCAGCAGCACCGGCCGGCTCGGGCCTGTGTTCAAGTGTGTGCGCTCCCCAAGGGCGCTAGAGTGGAGATAGAGGCGATCGCCTATCTGGGTGAGGCGTGAGGCGTTAGGGGTGAGGAGTGTCATTTCCCCCTTCACGCCCCGGGATACAGTACGACTTTGATCGCTTCCCGCCTGAGCACCTTGTCCATGCCCTCTTGCCAGCGGCTCAGCGGAAACTCGTCGGTGATGACCCGTTCCACGTCCACCTGAGAGAGGAAACGTTGGCTGTGGTGCCAGGTGGCGAAGATTCGTCTGCCGACTGCGCCCAGGAGTTCCACCTCCTTGAACACCACATCGCTTGTGTTCAGGGTCAACGGCCGAGAGGGGATGCCGAACGCGATTATCCTTCCCCCGGGGCGCACGATCTCCAGCGCCTGCGGTAGCGCCACATCTGCCCCCGACATCTCCAGGACGACATCTGCCCCCAGGCCGTCGGTCTGTCGCTTCACTGTGGACACTGGGTCCTCGCCGGAAGCATTGACGATGGAGTCGGCGCCCAGCTGGCTGGCGATCTGTAGCCGGTAGTCCAGGAGGCCCACAGTCCACACTGCGGCGGCTCCCGCTGCCCGCGCCACCCCGGCGGCCAGGAGGCCGGTGGGACCATCGCCGATGATAACCACTGTCTTAGCGGGAACTTCTGCCTTCATCACCACGTGGACGGCGTTCCCGAACGGCTCCATGACAGTGGCCACTCGCGGAGCAAGCTGCGGGTCGTTCTTCCACACCACACTCTCGGGTACGGCCAAGTACTCGGCGAACGTCCCGTCGCGGTCCACACCCAAGATCTCCATATGGCGGCAGATGTGGGCGTTTCCCGTTTGGCAGAGGTAACACCGCCCGCAGTAGATATGGGTCTCCGCCGTTACGTAGTCCCCGGGTTGCACATGGTGCACCTCGGGGCCCACAGTTTCTACATACCCTGCGTGTTCGTGCCCGAGGATCTGCGGAAGTTTGATCCGGGATTGGGCCCAGTTGTCCCAGGAGTATATGTGTACGTCTGTTCCGCAGATGGAAGCAGCCGCTACCCGTATGAGGACTTCCCCCGGGCCTACGGACGGGGGATCCCACTCCACTAACGCTGCTCCTGGCTCTGGCCTCGTCTTCGCGACAGCTTGCACGATGTTCTCAACCCTCTCTGGAAACGTGTCCAGCCGGTGCATTGTACGTGCAGCATAACGCTGATACAAAGGGGACATTTGCTCGGGGTGCATGGTCCGTGTAAGCTGGTTGTGGAGTACCGGGGACTATGTGAAGGGAGGCACTGCATGGACAAGTACGACATTTTCACGCGGGCGCTGGAGGAGCTCAAAGAGCAAGGACTGTACAACATAATTCGCCGTATTGACAGCGCGGTAGGGCCCTGGACCGTGGTCGACGGCGAACGCGTGCTGAACATGTGCTCCAACAACTATTTGGGGTTCGCTAACCACGACAGGCTCAAGCAGGCGGCGCTGCGGGCAGTGGAGGAATACGGTGTGGGGCCGGCGGCAGTCCGCTCTATTGCAGGCACGATGCGCCTGCACGAAGAGCTGGAGGCCAAGTTGGCTTCGTTCAAGGGAACAGAGGACGCAGTGTCGTTTCAGTCAGGTTTTTGTGCCAACCTGGCTTCCATTCCCGCCGTGGTGGGGAAGCAAGGTGTGATCTTCACTGACGAGCTCAACCACGCTTCGATCATCGACGGATGCCGGTTGACCAAGGCTGAACGCGTCATTTTTCCCCACCGAGACGCGGAGGCGCTGACACGCTCTCTGGAGGAGCACCGGGATGCGCCAGTGAAGCTGGTGATCACCGACGGGGTGTTCTCCATGGACGGCGATCTGGCACCACTTCCGCAGATTGTGGACGCGGCCGAGGCGCATCAGGCCTTGGTCCTCGTGGACGACGCTCATGGCGAAGGCGTGATGGGTGCACATGGCCGAGGGATTGTCGACCACTTCAACCTTCACGGGCGGGTGGACATGGAGGTGGGCACCCTGTCCAAGGCGTTTGGTGTGGTGGGAGGCTATGTCGCCGGGAAGAGAGAGATCGTCGAGTACCTGCGTCAGCAGGGCCGTCCATTCCTGTTTTCCAGCGCCACCACGCCGGCGGACATGGCGGCGTGCATTGCCGCAGTGGAAGTGCTGGAGGAGAGCGATGAGCTCGTCCGCAAGCTGTGGGACAACACGTGGTACTTCAAGCAGGAACTGGGGAGGCTGGGCTTTGACACCGGCGCGTCTGAAACTCCGATCACCCCGGTCATGCTTGGCGATGCCAAGATAGCATGGGACTTCTCCAAGCGGTTGTTTGCGGAGAAAGTGTTCGCCCAAGCAATCGCCTATCCCACGGTGCCCAAAGGGAAGGCCCGCATTCGGGTCATGATGTCCGCCGGACACCGCCGCGAGGACCTCGATTACGCTCTGGAGGCGTTTGCCAAGGTTGGCCGGGCGGTCGGCGCAGTGTAGTTAACTCCAGGGCTGGGGGCGCTTACAGCCCCAGGTCGTCGCCGATCTCCTGCATGGCGGCCAGCACGGCCCCGACGAACTCGGAGAGTTCCATGCCCAGCTCCTGGCAGGTGGCGATGCCCTCCCGAGAGGCGGAGCGGGCGAACCCTTTCTCTCTGAAGCGGTTGAGGACGTTCTCGCCCGACAGGCCTCCCAGCCCTTCGGGGTGTACCAGGGCGCTGGCCACGATGAGCCCGGACAGCGGGTCCACAGCACACAGGGCTTGTCCCATGGCGCTGGACGGTGGACGGTGGCCCGCGTGGGCGAGGATCGCCTCCAACATCTCCTCGTCGGCCAGTCCTCTCTCGCGCAGGAGGTCCACGGTCCTCAGTCCGTGCTGCTGAGGATCGTCCTTCGTCTGCTCGTAGTCCAGGTCGTGGATCAGCCCGGCCAATGCCCAACGCTGCGGATCTCCTCCGTGGCGAGGCGCCAGCGCCTGCATCCCTGCCTCCACGGCCAGCATGTGCTTGATCAGGTTCCGGTTCTTGACATGCGCTTTCACCAGCTTCAACGCTTCATCACGGTTCATAACGCCTCCTTGGGAGCTGCCGCTGGGGCTGCCTCCACGTACAGTGTCTGCGGATCGGAGAGAAGCGCCAGGAGCCCTCGCCGGTCGGGGTAGGCTGTGCTCGTTCCCCCAGTGTGGCGTACAAGGACTTGCAGCTTTGCCCCGTCTTGCAGAGCACTCCTCAGTTGCGGGTCTGTCTTGTCCAGTACGAGGGGGCACAGGTCCGGCAGCGGGCAGTCGGCGCACTGCGGGCGGCGGGCCCGGCACACCTCCCGTCCCAGACGGATTAGATTTAGATGCAGAGGGATTTCCCGCCTGGGGGGGACCAGTGGAGCTAAAGTTTCGTGCGGATCTGCTCTCTCACTCACCACCCCAAGGCGCGTTGCCACACGCTGGATATGAGTATCCACAGGAAACCGTGGAAGGGAGAAGCCCATCGACAGAACGATGTACGCGGTCTTCTTGCCCACCCCGGGGAGGGTGAGCAGCCACGCTTCTGCGTCGGCGGGGACTAGTTTCCCCAAGAAGTCGAGCTGGAGGCTTCCCTGCTCATCACTGATCCTCTGCAGCACGGCGTGGATCCTCTGGGCGCGCTGCTGGTGCAGCCCCGCACCTTTGATCGCTTCGGCCAACTCCCCGACCGGTGCGGACAACACGTCCTCCCAGCTTGCCCAGCGGTTGCATAGGGAAGCAAAGGCGCGGTCTCGGTTGCGGTCAGTAGTATTCTGGGAAAGAATGGTCCGCACCAACAGGGAGAGGGGCTCCTGCCTGTCCAGGCGAGGATCTCCGTACAGGCCGGCCAAGCGCCGGTCGATCTCGGCGAAAAGAGCCCGGGAATCCATAGGTACAAGCTTAGGGGAGGGGGCGAGGATGAGCAACGCAGAGGCACTACGAACGGACGCTTGGCGTGTGTGTCAGGCGGCGCTGGCCAGTGTCGAGCCCGGACGGTGCGTGCTGCGTGCGCTGAAGGAGATGGACCTCCCCGGGGGCAGGGTGTGGGTGGTGGGGATGGGGAAGGCCTCCGCCCGGATGGCCGCCGCCTGTGAACAGTTCTTCGGGGAGCGGGTGGCTGGGGGGTTGGTCGTCACCGCGGACGGATGTGCGGTGCCCACGAGCAAGGTAACAGTGGCGGAGGCTGGACACCCAGTGCCCGACGAACGTGGGATGGCTGCAGCAGGAGAGCTTGCAGCTCTGGCCGAACGCACCGCCGAGGACGATGTGTTGATAGTTGTGATCTCCGGTGGCGGGTCGGCGCTGGCCCCCCTTCCCAGTACGGGACTCGACCTGACGGACATCCGGAAGACAGCTTCTCTGCTCCTGCGGTCCGGGGCCACCGTTCGGGAGATGAATGCCGTGCGCAAGCACGTGGAGGAGCTCAAGGGTGGGGGGTTGGCCCGTCGGGCACGGGCGGGGCACGTTGAATCCCTCATTCTGTCGGATGTGGTCGGAGACCAAGTGGAGGCGATCGCTTCCGGCCCCACCGCTGCGGACAGTACTACCTTCAGGGATGCGTGGGAGGTGTTGGTCGGATACGGCCTGGAGGAGCGCGTTCCCCCCAGGGTGCGTGAGCACTTGCGACGAGGGCTGGCCGGTGAGATCCGGGAAACGGTGAAGGTCGGAGACAGAACTCTGCAGAGAGTTCGCCACATGATCGTCGGCTCGGGGGCGGAAGCTGCTTCCGCGGCGGCGCAGGCCGCGGAGGAACTTGGCTATCGGGCACTCGTACTGGCTAGCACGGTCGAGGGCGAGGCACGAGAGGTGGGACGTGTCTGCGCGGCGGTGGCGCAGGAGCTCAGCCAAAGAGGGCGGCCAGTTCCCCCTCCGGCCATGATCGTCCTGGCGGGAGAGACCACGGTCACCGTGCACGGCGGGGGGAGGGGGGGACGCAACCAGGAGTTGGCTTTGTCCGCAGCGTTGGGGATCGAGGGTGTCGACGGGGCGCTGGTCTGCGCCTTGGGGACTGACGGACGAGATGGGCCCACTGACGCGGCCGGGGCGATGGTGGACGGTCGCTCGACGGAGCGGATGCGGGCGGGTGGGGTGGAACCCCGTGCGGCGCTGGCTGAAAACGACGCTTATCCGGCGCTGCAAGTGGCGGGGGATCTCTTGTTTACAGGACCAACAGGGACGAACGTGGCTGACCTGTACTTGATCGTTGCAGGAAGGGAGGAACGATGATCAGTGTGCAAACAAGACGAACGGTGGTTCTACGGCTGAAGGACGGGGAGAAGCTTCCGGACATGCTCTTGCAGCTGGGCACGAACTCCGCGGCCATCGTTGCCGGAGTGGGGATGTTGCGAGAGGTCGTGCTTGGGTACTGGGACGGTGAGCAGTATGTGGAGGAGCCTCTGGAGGAGCCGGTGGAGCTTCTCTCTGTTCAGGGGAACATCGGCAGTCTCCATGATCGTCCGCTGGTACACGCCCACGTGGTGGTGGGAAAGCGCAACCTTTCCGCCTTGGGCGGGCACCTGCTGCGGGCAACGGTGCACAACACCGCAGAGTTGGTTCTCCTTACTCTGCCGGGGGTACGCCTCGAGCGAAAGCCCGAGCCTTCCGGGCTCCCAGGGTTGTACCCCACTGAAGAGTGAGGGGTGACCTGTGACCAGTGCCTCGTGTAGTGTGACGATTTCACAGACCACGCCGCTCAGCGAACGAACTCACTGCGAAGAACTGGCTGGCGCTGCTTGAGGCCCCTGTTCCCGGAGCATCGTCAACAGGAACTTCAGGGGCTCTGTGGCGTAGAGAGCGTGGGGCACATTGGCGGGCATGATGATCGCCTGCCCCACGTCGAGATGATGGAGTTGATCGCCGATTGTGATGTCCACTTGCCCCTCCAGCACGTGCACCAGGGCGTCGAACGGCGCAGTGTGCTCGCTCAGCGACTGGCCGGCGGCGAAGGCAAACAGCGTCACCGTTCCCGAGCTGTGTTCGAGCAAAGTGCGGCTCACCACAGCCCCTTCCTGGCAGGCGATCAGCCCATTGAGCGTAACTGCTTCGCTGTGCTTCATCAGCTTCCCTCCACAAGGGGAGTCTCGGTAACCCACAGAACGCCGGGAGTGTCGCCCGGCACCCATGGGCACCAGTGTTCACCCCTGGCGTTCAACTCCTCACACATAAAACTCCGGCCTCCGATCGGCGTACAGATCGTTCCAGGGGTTGATGTGCTTGTCTGTGGCGAGGGACAGGTCAACGTCCACGACCTGCACATCCTCTCCTTCCTCGGGAGAAGAGGCGAGCAGCGTCCCCACGGGGCTGACTATCTGGGAGAGCCCGGTGAACCGGAGGGCCGTGCCGCCCCGTTCTTCTGTCCCTACGCGGTTCGCGGTGGCAGTGAACAAACGGTTCTCCAGCGCCCGCGTAGTCATGGTGCGCTGGGCGACTCCAGGCAGCACGAGGTTCGCGGGGTGGGCGATTATCTGCGCACCCCTCAGCCCCAGCGTGCGTGCCGCCTCAGGGAAGAAGTGGTCGAAGCAGATCATCACCCCGACCTTGGCCCCGCCAAACTCAAACACAGGGAACGGGGTATTCCCGGGGGCAAACCAGCGCTTCTCTTCGGCGAACAAGTGCACCTTGCGGTAGACGGGCAGCGCCCCGCCGGGGGTGACCACTACCGCAGCGTTGTACGCTCTGGAGTCGCTCCACTCCGCCACACCGGCCACGATGCACGAGCGAAGCTCTTGGGCCACCTCCACCAGGCTTCGGGTAGTGGGCCCGTCGGGCACAGGCTCAGCCAGCTCTCGCACCTCGTGGTGAGAGGCAAACACATACCCAGTGTTGAACAACTCGGGGAGTACCCACAGGTCCGCTCGCTCCCTTCCCAGGAGCTCGCGAGCCCGTACGAGGTTCGTCCGGGGGTTACCGAATACCGGCTCCATCTGCACATACCCTACCCGCATGTGGACCCACTATACTGCATCGGGCTGGCTCGCACACGCCCGCCCCGACCCGAGGCCGACAAGGAGCTAGTCTCCGAAATGGCTCAGATTATAATACTCAGCAGTGCACTGGAAGGAGGTGCGACCTTGGCGCGTGAGGTAAACAGGGCCGAGCTCAAACGGAAGCTGGACCAAGGTGAAGATCTAGTGCTGATCGAGGTCTTGCCCCCGGAAGAGTACGCCAGAGGGCACCTGCCGCACGCGGTGAACATCCCCCTGGCCGATATCGGACATACTGCAAGGGAAAGGTACGGACTCGATAAGGAGATCATAGTCTACTGCGCGGATTTTGCTTGTCAGGCCAGTCCTCAGGCTGCAGAGAAGCTGGAGCGTCTTGGGTTCAGGAATGTGTGGGATTACGCTGCGGGGAAGGCCGATTGGGTCGAGGTAGGCTATCCCCTCGAAGAGGGCACGGGCAAATAGAGACGATGTTGCGGCGTCCGGGAGCGGGGGTACAGTGACCGTGTGGGCACAGTAGAAGAGCAACGAGCGCGCCGGTTGCGAATCGTGGGCGCTGTAGCCTACGCTGCGGCGGGGTTGATTCTTCTTTCTACCCTGTTCGGTGTGCTCAGCGGGACGCTGGCGGCGGAGGGAGAGCACCCCGTCGATCCGGCGGTCTTGGCCGTAACTCTCCTTTGGCTGGGGGTCGTGCTCCTTCCGTTGTGGGCTGTGCGTTGGGTGCACCCGGATCGTTGGGTGCGGGCAGCAGTTGCAGCGTTTGTGGGCCTGTTGGTCTTGGCTGAGGTCTCGGGGGCGGTGTATGGGCTGTGGGGAACGGAGGAGCCGCCGGGGGTAGCGGTGCTGTCAGCCTCTGCAGCGCTATCCCTTGTGCACTTTGTGGTCGGGTTGGCCTTGGGGATCCTCCTGCGGCGACGCCCGGAAGGACTGCAGGGGCTTCACCTCGAGCTCTCGTGGGCTTTGATCGCCTACGTCTTGTTGAGCGCCGCCTGGCTGGCCCTGCCCGATGTACTCGTTCCCCTGTCGGGGGTGGCGTTGACGATAGTGTACATCGGACTGGGGATCATACTGCGCCGTTCAGCGGGCCATGGAAGCTGACCAGCGGGCGTTGGAGCATGTTCTCCGCTGGCATCTCAGGTTCCAGCAGCAGTTTGCTGCCGACGATGTGGTGAAGCTCCTCTTTCAGGCTGTGCTGGGGATGGACCACCTGTTGGCTGATCGGGCGGCATTTCGCTGGGCACTGGAGGCCGAGTGGGCAGGCCTGGGACGACCACTCCCCCAGGAGCGCCTTGTGGAACCAGTGCACCCCGGGCGGCGGATGGTGCGATTGAACTTGCGGCCGGCCAAGGCGGCTCATATCCCTGGCCTGGAGATTGTTCCCTTTCTCTCCCAGCAGCCCTTGCTTGAGGGTTCCCGAGTGGAGTTAGAGAGGACCGCCCAGTGGTCTGTCCAGTTGGCGCGAAGGGAGAGAGTGCCGCTTTCTGCTTCCCGGCTGGAGGCGGTATGGGCGACGGCCCTCAGGCACGGCCATCCTCCCGGGCACTCCCGCGCTTACCAGAAAGAAGCCTGCCCGGCTTATCGGCTGGTGCACGACGTGCGCCACAAGGAGTTCGTCCGAATGCTCACAAACGCCTGGGGGTGAGAGGGCTCACTCGTCCGGGGCCAGTTTGGCGTGGATGGCGGGCATCCAAGAAGAGATCTCGATCCCTTGAGGGCTGCCGGGAGGGGCGAGCGTGGACAGAGAGGGGGGTGCGGGCCTCCGGCCGCCGAGTTGGTGGAGAATGTTGACGAGGAGGGTCGACGATGGCTCAGCAGACTGAACTGACGATAGCTGGTACTACAGTGCGCCTGGTCCAGGGGGACATCACCAAGCAGGATACCGATGCGGTGGTGAACGCGGCCAACCCAGACCTTGCGCCAGGCGGGGGTGTGGCCGGCGCAATCCACCGCGCAGGGGGTGCGTCCCTCACCACTGCCTGCCGGGAAATCCGCCGCAGAGAAGGCCCATTGGCAACCGGCGAAGCCGTCATCACCGCCGGGGGAAACCTACCCGCGCCGTGGGTGATCCACACCGTGGGCCCAGTGTGGCACGGGGGTAAGGGCGGCGAAGCGGAGCTTCTGGCGCGGTGCTACCGCTCCTGTCTTGCGCTGGCCTGTGAGCGGGGATTGGGCTCCGTGACCTTTCCCAGCCTGTCCACTGGCGCGTACGGTTACCCGGTAGAGCTGGCAGCCCCTGTCGCGCTGCGGGCCGTAGCCAGCTTTCTGCGGGAGGACAGCGGGCACTTGAAAGAAGTTCGCTTTGTGCTCTTCTCGGGGAGGGACCTGGCCCTCTATGCTCAGGCGTTGAGTGCTTTATAATGCCCTATGGATCATGTCACACGAGCCCAGCCCCGGGACACCGCCCAGGTGCGCCTCCCCGACGGCCGAGTGTATGAAGGTGCGGTGGGGACGCCGCTGGCTGTGTTCACACGAGCAGCGTATCCTGATGCTCCCGCCCCTCCGGTGGCAGCTGTCATCAACGGTGAGCTGACCGAGCTGTGTACAGAAGTGATTCAGGATAGTGACGTTCGGCCGACCTTCATCACCGAGTCGGAGGGCATCCGCATATACACTCGCTCGTTGAGTTTCCTGTTGTTGGCGGCCGCTCGTGAGGTATGCCCGGGGTTGCGCCTGGTTGTTGATCACTCGGTGCCCTTCGGCGGCTACTACTGCCGCGTGTTGCACCGGGAACCCCTGTCGGCGGAGGAACTCTCGGCCCTAGAGGCCCGCATGCGGCAGATGGTGGACCGCGATGTGCCCATCGTCAAAGAGGATGTCCCCCGGGAAGAGGCCTGTCGCTGGTTCGCCGAGAACGGTGCCCAGCACAAGGCTGAGCTGTTCGACTATGCTTGGAACGAGCCCACTGTCCCCCTGTACAGGCTGGGGAAGACGCGCGACTATTTCTTCGGAGCGTTGGTCCCGTCGACGGGCTACCTGCGGTACTTCGCCCTGTCCCCCTACCACGACGGGTTCATCCTCCGCTTTCCGCGGCGCGAGCGGCCCACTGAGTTACGGACGCCGGAGGACTACGGCGCTCTGTGGCAGGTGTTCCAGGAGTACGTTCGCTGGCTGGAGCTGTTGGGGGTGTACGATGCGTGGACGGTCAACGAGGCCGCGGTGAACGGGCGTCTGCGCGAGGTGATCTTGGTCTCTGAGGCGCTGCATGAGCTTCGCGTGGGGGAGATCGCCCGGCGCATCGGGGACCTCCCCGAAGATGAGCGCCGTGTGGTGTTGGTCGCCGGACCGTCGTCTGCCGGAAAGACCACGTTCAGCAAGCGCTTGGCCGTACAACTACTGGCGCAGGGCCTGCGGCCGTATCCGGTGGCCATGGACGACTACTTCCTGCCCCGGGCGGAGATGGCCCAGCGGGGACTGACTGACTTCGACCATCCGTCTGCCGTCGACCTGCCCCTGTTTCAGCAGCAGGTTCAGCGGCTCCTAGAGGGGGAACTGGTGCAGCTTCCGCGGTTTGACTTCCCCACCGGAGAGCGCCACCGGGGCCAGGAACTCCGGCTGGGGCGAGATGCAGTGCTGCTGGTAGAGGGCCTGCATTGTCTGAACCCGGAGGTGCTGCCTGGGCAGCTGGGGACACACGCCTTCCGTATCTACGTTTCGGCGTTGACCCAGCTCAAGCTGGACGACCACGTGCGGCTGTCGACCACTGACACGCGGCTCGTCCGCCGGCTGGTGCGAGATGTGGCCTTCCGCGGGTACTCCCCCGAGGCGACGCTGGGGATGTGGGCCAACGTGCGACGGGCGGAGAAGCGCAACGTCTTTCCTCACCAGGGGAGGGCGCACGTGATGTTCAACTCCGCCCTTGCCTACGAGTGGTCGGTGTTGAAACCGCTGGTGGAGCCACTTCTCCGCCAAGTGCGCCATCCGCGGCACAGGCTGGAGGCGCAGCGTGTGCTGGACACGCTGCGCTGGTTCAAGCCCCACCCCAAAGAAGAAGTTCCGGCTACATCGATCTTGCGGGAGTTCATCGGGGGAGGGGTTCTGGCGGATTACTTCCCCAGCCCTGAAGAGAGGGCGGCAAGGAGGAGAGGATGAGCAAACAAGGACCGTGGCTTGATTACGATAAGGTACAGGAGCAAATCGGCGGCGGAGGGGCGTTTCTCATGGGGCAGGTTCCGGGGGGCAAGCTCAACCCGATGACCATTGGCTGGGGCTTCGGCGGAACTTGCTGGGGCCGGGCAGTCTTTCTCGTCTTGGTACGCCCTTCTCGCTATACACATGGGCTCATCGAGCAGAGCGGGGAGTTCGCAGTCAGCGTCCCCTCGGGGGGAATGGAGAAGGAGCTCTCTGTCTGCGGGACGAAGTCCGGGCGCGACGCGGACAAGATCGCCGAGCTGGGACTGGGAACTGTCCCCGGGACTGAAGTGGGCGTTTCCACACTGGACGTCCCCGGGGTGCATTATGAGTGCCGGGTGGTGGCCAAGAGCCGCCTTACTGAGATGGGTCTGCTGAGCGCCGAGATTGCCGATCGCCACTACCCACAAGGGGACCTGCACACGCTCTACTTCGGTGAGGTACTAGCTGTCCACCGCCGCTGACGAAAGCGGCGGTCGGCTCCAGCGGGTGTCGCCGGCTACATATGGCCGGGGCCCGAAGGCCAGGCTAGTCCGCGGCCTCCGGGCCCTGTGGTGTGTTGTCTAGTCGATCTCCTCCTGCTCCTGCTCCGGTTGGGGGTCGGGGTCGGAGGGGTCTTCCACCTGGACGTCGGGAAGAGAGAGCGGCTCGGCGGGCCCTATGCCGCCTAGCCCCAAGCGGATCCCGAAGAAGGGGCCCATGACGTCCACCTGGCCGCCAGCAATCTCTCGGTCCAGGTCCCGCCAGCGCCCGGGGAACCCCGCCATGTACCCCGCCCACCCCTCCAGGGAAAACCAGTCCAAAAGCTGGATTTGCATGCGGATGTGCACCATGCCCGCGAAGAATCCACGCGTGAGGTGTACCGTAGTCGGATCGGTAACGGCGTCCGTGAAGTCAGTAGGGTAGCGCGAGCGAACAGTGAGGGCGAGGGACCCACCGCCGAGCACCGCACCGAAGCCCAGGAGCACCCGCTGTGCAGCCTGTTCCACTCGCTCCACGGTCAGTCCCCCGAAGGAGAGCTCCAATATCACGCTCTGCTGAGCTCTCATAGCGTCGGCGGTCCCGGAGAACCCTAGTCCGCCGAACGCGGGGCCGCGGGTCATGCCTCCGCCTCCTCCCCCGCCGATGACCAGCACGTGCTGGGGAAGCTCGGGATAGTCCGCCTCGGAGAGCACCGCGTTCAGCTCGGTGAAGTCAAGGGACACCACTCCCACCAGGAGTCCTCCTGTCCCAAAACCCCGTTCTGTTGACGCTACTCCGGCGGCGAGCAGCACAATGAAGAACAATGCTAGAATTGGCTTGCGCATGCCGCCCTCCTTTAGTAGGAGTCTACGCGGCAGGGGCTGCACCGGCCACCCTGCTCTGTGGGCCGGCTCGCACCCTGCCTCCTCGTGCGCTATGGTGGCCTCATGGGCGAGCTGAGGATTCGCGGCGGCACAGCAGTCACCCCGCAGGGGGCACGGCGCGCGGACATTCTCCTCCGCGATGGGCGTATCGTAAAGGTGGGGCGGGTCTCCGGCCGCAAGGGAGAGCTCTCCGCCCGCGGGCTGTTCATCCTCCCCGGCGTGGTGGACGCTCATGTGCACATGGCGCTCCCGGTGGGCGGGACGATGTCAGCGGACGATTTTCGGCGGGGAACGCTGAGCGCGGCGGTGGGCGGCGTGACGACGGTGGTCGACTTCACTGTAGGCGCTGCGGATGTCTCTCTTCCCGAGAGCATCGAACGCCGCTGCGTCGCTGCGCAGAGTGCTGCTGTAGACTACGCATTGCGGGCGGAGATGATCGGCTGGACCGAGGACCGGCCGGAGGAGCTGACCCAGGCGGCGGAGTTGGGGGTCCGCTCGTTCAAGTTTTACTTGAGCTATGCCGAATCCGGACGGCGTACGCCTTTGGGGGTTCTCCGAGAAGCGATGCGCGGCGTTCGCGCCGTGGATGGGGTGGCGATGGTCCATGCTGAGGCCCAGGAGTTGACCGAGCCCGAGGGAGGACCTACCCCGCAGGCCCGTCCGGCGGTGGCCGAGGCGGTAGCGGTGGCCACAGTGGGGGAGTTGGCCATAGACACCGGCTGCCGTTCGTACATTGCGCACATCTCCAGCGGCGCGGGGCTGGCTGCACTGGAGGTTGCGCAGGCGCGGGGAGCGCCGGTGGTCGGGGAGACCTGTCCTCAGTACCTCTTTCTTACTGAAGAAGCGTACAGCCGGAGTGACGGACACCTGTTCTCCGTAGTGCCTCCGCTGCGAGGAGAGAGTGACCGCCGGGCGCTGTGGCGGGGACTGTCCCG
>PWTL01000001.1 GCA_003562845.1 Candidatus Acetothermia bacterium | reverse complement strand
TGCACAGCGATATCCGGTTCTTCAGGAACGGGGATCAACGCTGCCGGAACCACATCGCCGACAGCCCCGGTTCCGCTCAGCAGCAACCCCACCACTAACAACCAGATCATCGCGGTCCCTCCTTCAGCGCTCTTTGGAGCGCCCACAGCGCCAGCAAGGCACACCCGGCTCGCGTGGCCGTCACCTCACCGAGTTCCCCGAGGAACTCCCTCTCTCCCAGTTCAGCAAGCTGAGCAGTAGCCTTTCCCTTGACCTTCTCTGTCAGGAGTGAGGCAGCCGCTTGAGAGATAGCACAGCCTTCTCCATCGAATCTTACGTCGCGTACGCACCCATCCTCAAAGAAAAGCTGCAAGCGCACCACATCCCCGCACAGAGGATTGGCCTGCACAGCCTCCCGGTCCGGCGCACGCAGGCGCCCTCTGTTGCGCGGTCGGCGCCAGTGCTCCAGGATCACCTCACCGTAGCCCTTCACTTGAGGAGCCTCCACGCTTCGTCCAGCGCCCACAAGAAAGCGTCCACTTCCTCAGTAGTGTTGTACACGTAGAACGAGGCACGGCAGGTAGCCGGAACGCCCAACCGCCGCACCAAAGGCTGGGCACAGTGATGCCCTGCACGGATGGCTATCCCCTCCTGGTCGAGGAGCGTGGCCACATCGTGAGGGTGTACTCCGGCCACATTGAACGACACCAGGCCGGCCCGCGCGGAGGGCTCACGGGGACCGTACACGGTCACGTGCTCCCGGCGGGACAACCCCTCCAATACCCTCTCCACTAGCTCCACATCGTGCGCCCGCACGTCGACCAAACCGAGTTCCGCCAAGTAGTCGACGGCGACCCCCAGGCCCACCGCCTGGGCAAAGGGAGGGGTCCCCGCCTCGAACCGCCGGGGGGGGTCGGCCCACGTTGCCTTGTCCAGCCACACTTCCCCGATCATCTCCCCCCCGGTCATAAACGGCGGGAGTTCCTCCAGCAGGTCCCCCCGCGCCCATAGTACACCGATGCCCGTCGGGCCGAGCATCTTGTGGCCGGAGAAGGCCAACATGTCCGCCCCCAGCTCCCGCACCGATACGGGCATGTGGGGCACTGTCTGGGCCGCATCCACCACAAGCAGCGCACCTGCACGGTGCGCTGCTTGGGCAAGCTCGGGGATGGGGTTGATCGTCCCCAATAGGTTTGAGGCGTGTGCCAGCGCCACCACTTTCGCCCCCGAACTGAGCAGGCGCTCATATGCTGAGAGACCCAGCTCTCCGGAATCAGTGACAGGCACCGCCTCCAGGCGAGCGCCGTGCCGCCGCGCGGTCTGCTGCCAGGGTACGAGGTTCGCGTGGTGTTCCATCTCCGTAACCACCACAGTGTCTCCGGCTCCCAGGCGCGCCTCGCCTACTGTGTGCGCGGCCAGGTTGAGGGCTTCGGTGGTCCCCCGGACGAACACGATCTCCTCCGAACGCGCCCCCAGCAAAGTGGCCACCTTGCCCCGTGCCGCTTCGTACAACTCCGTAGCCTCTGCAGCCAGCCTGTACAGCGCCCGGTGCACGTTGGCATTGCTCTCCCGGTAGAAAGAAGCGACGGCCTCGATTACCGGCGCGGGTTTGTGGCTGGTGGCTGCCGAGTCCAGATACAGGAGTGGTTTCTCCCCAGCCCTTCTCTCCAGAATGGGGAAGTCCCGGCGGATCCCTTGCACGTCTATGGCCAAGTCGCCTCCCTCCAAGCCGCGTCGGTGGAGTTTATACACAAATGGTGATCATGTCCCCCGAGCGGCAAGCAGTTGATCGATCTTCCCCTTGTCGAAACCCACTACAACCTCCCCGTCGATTTCCACCACGGGGACAGCCTGTTGTCCGGTCTTGCGTACCATCTCCATAGCCGCCTGTTGGTCGGAAGCCACATCGACCTCTCGGTAAGCTACACCGCGTTCGTCCAGGTGCTTCTTCGCCACCTGGCACCAGGGGCACATAGGAGTGCTATATACGATCACTTCACGCTCCATCAACTACCTCCTTTAGTCGGCACAGCGCCTCCGGCCGCACCAGCTCTCTCAGACGGGGGGTAAGAAGTACACACCGTCGCTGCCCGCGCCGCACGCGTTGGATCAGCCCCGCTGCTTCCAGCGCGCGGAGGTGATAGGACACGCCGGGCGCGGACAGCCCCAGGCGACACGCTATGTCGCCGCAGTTGGGTTGCTCCTCCTGAAGCAGATAGCACACTATCCGCAACCGCTCTGAGCTCCCCAACGCAGCAAACACCTGCGCCAACCCCGCTACGTCGGTATCCACAGCGCTCATGGTACCCCAGCGCTACTAGTATTACAAGTTTGTATAGTAAGTTAAATATTTAACGACGGGGATCAAGTCTTTGCTTTCGGTGTCAGCTGCCACCTGCATGCCTCGTTGAGGGACAGACAACATCGAAAGCAAAGCGCTGACCACCCTTGTACGGCGTACAATCGACACATGGACATCAAGGTCACTTGGCAGGAGAACATGCGGTTCGACGGCGTGGGGCCCTCGGGACACGTGGTGAACATGGACACAGCGCCCGCCGTTGGCGGAGAGGACTCAGCAGCGCGCCCCATCGAGCTGATGCTGATCGCGCTGGGCGGCTGCACAGCGATGGACGTCATCTCCATCCTGAAGAAGATGCGCACGCCCCCCCAGTCCCTGGAGATCTCCATCCACGCCACGCGCGCCGAGGAGCATCCGAAGTCAGTCGAGCGAGCTCACCTCGCATACACGGCACACGGGGTTCCGGAGGACAACCTGCGCAAGGCTGTAGATCTCTCGCACGAGCGGTACTGCTCAGTGTCCCACTCGCTGCGGACGAAGCTGGAGACGTCAGTGGAAGCGCTACCTTAGGAGTTCCAGCAAACGTTCCATTTCCACGCCGTCGGCAATCAGGCCGTCGACCAGGGTCAGCTGCCCGCTGCCCAGGGGCGCACGCCCCACCAGCCGCTCGGCCCCTTCGGCCACAGTCATCGTGTCCTGAGCGGCAAGGACTACGGTGACGCTGCGTTCAGCGGCCTCGGTGAGTACCGCCCGCTCCGGCCGGAGCCCCCCAGTGAGAATCAACGCCCGGACGCGGGGCACCTCCAACGC
This sequence comes from Candidatus Acetothermia bacterium, assembly GCA_003562845.1. GTDB lineage: Bacteria > Bipolaricaulota > Bipolaricaulia > Bipolaricaulales > Bipolaricaulaceae > T3SED10-47. The sequence goes on along the minus strand of PWTL01000001.1, from coordinate 11,193 downwards.
CGCAGTCTGGATGTCGGTGCGGTCGCCCCCCGTTATCACAGCCAGTTGCCCGGGGATGCGCCGCATATGACGCAGCGCCGACTCGCCACGCATCGCCCCCACGAGGAACCGCTCCACTTCGGCCTCCAGGTTCCCCGTGACCACGAGTTCACCCCCCAGGACCTCCACCAGATGGTTGACCCTGACAGCTCGCAGACGGCGCTCGAAAGGGATCACGCCCAGCACGGGGATGCCCTTTTCCTCCAAGTACGGAGCCACATAGCCCTGGACTTCTTCCAGCTCCGTATCCACGGATACCTCGTTCAGGATTACGCCCATGAGCCGCGCCTCGTCCCTGACGAGGCGCGCCGCGGTCAGCACTTTATCCACTGTCCCCTCGCCCCGGTACCGGGAGACTAGAAGGAGGGAGGCCCCCAACCGCGCGGCCAAGGCGACATCCCACAGGCCGCTGAACATGCCCCGCCCGAGCCACTCACGCCCTTCCAAGATCAGCACATCGGCGTCGCCTTGGGCCAAGGACTGGATACGTTCCCACGCTCCGGAAGGAGGAGCCCAGGAACGGGGGCGCTCTCCTCCCACCAGCCCCACTAGCTCTTCGGGAGCGTCCATTCCCAGCGCCTGGGACAGCACCTCCCCGTCCCGGTCGAACGGGCGGCCTTGGCGATAGATATTTGCCTTGCCCACCGGCTTGCAGTAGGAGACGCTCTTCCCCTGCGCTGCGAGGGCACTACACAGACCCACAGAGAGGAACGTTTTCCCGGCCTTCTCCTCCACCGCCGCCACGTACAGCTTGTTCATCATCCCTCCCCGCTCACGGTAAGTCGCAAGTCCACTGCCAGCACACGGTGCGGATAGCACATAATCGGGTTAGCCTCCAGCTCCAGAAGCTCGGGGAACTCCACAGCTGCCTGAGAGAGCCGCTCCAGGACCTCCACCAGCCCGTCCACATCAATTCCCGGCTGGCCCCGTACTCCACGCAATACGGGGTAGGCGCGAATGCTGCGCACCAGCCGCTCGGCCTCCACACGGGACAGAGGGGCGACGGCAAACGCCACGTCGCCCATCACCTCCACATGCACCCCGCCCAAGCCGAACATCACCAGCGGCCCGAAGGTGGGGTCGCGCACCATGCCCACGATGACCTCGACTCCAGGGGACAAGTGCTCCTGCACCAGGATACCGTCGATGGGCATTTCCGGGAACCGGGCCTGGGCCATGTTCAACATGTGCCACGCCTCTTCCGCCGCCTTGTCCGCGGGAACGCCTACCCGAACACCTCCCACGTCGGACTTGTGCGACATGTCCGGGGACACCAGCTTGAGGACCACACTCTCCCCCAGATCAAGCAGCGCCCGCTCCACCTCCTCCGGAGAGCGCGCTAGTGCACCGCGGGCCGTGGCGATTCCGTAAGCCTCCAACAGCCCCATTGCCTCCACTCCCAGCCGCACCCTGTCCCGCCGCTTCGCTTCAGCAAGCACGGCCGCAGCCCGCTCCCTGTCCACCGGATATTCGCCCGGCTCTTGTCGGGGCGCCCTACGGATGTCGGCGTACCGAACGAGCCCCGACACTGCGCGCACCGCCCGTGCAGGGTCGAACGCAGAGGGGATACCTGCTTCCCGCAGGATACTCTCCGCCTCCTCTCCCAGTTCTCCGACCATGAAGCTGCACGCCACGGGTTTCTCGTGCTCGCGCCGCGCCTCGGCCAGGATTGCCGCCAACTCGGCGTACGTCAGTATGGCCACCGGTGCAGACAGCGCCACCACCATGTCCACGTTGGGATCCGCCGTCACCAGGCGCACCGCCTCCCGGTACCGACCTGCCCGAGCGTCTCCGAGAATGTCTACGGGGTTGTAAATGCTGGCTGCCGGGGGCATGCCCTCCGCCAGAGCGCGCGCTGTGTTCTCGGTGAACCGAGCCACTTCCAACCCTTCCATCTCCACAGCGTCAGTGGCCATCACGCCGGGGCCACCAGCATTGGTCACAATGCCCACCCGCTTTCCTTTCGGCACCGCCTGCCGGGCGAGCATGTATGCAAAATCGAACAACTCCTCCACGTTGCGGGCCCGGATCACCCCTGCTTGGCGGAAGGCGGCTTCGTAGGCCCGATCGGAACCAGCCAGTGATCCAGTGTGACTGGACACAGCCCGGGCGCCCGCCTCTGCCCTCCCGGATTTGATAACCACCACCGGCTTGAAAGCCGTCACCTCCCGAGCGGTGCGCAGGAACCGTTGTCCGTCCTTCACCCCCTCCAGATAGGCCGCCACCACCTTCGTCCGGGGATCGTGGACGAAAGCCTCCAGGAAGTCCTCTTCGCTGAGCACGGCCTTGTTCCCCAAGGAGATGAAGTGGCTGAAACCCAGCTGCGCTTTCCACGCCCAGTCCAATACAGCGGTGCAGAACGCCCCCGATTGAGAGAGAAAGGCTATCTCACCGGGCCTGGCACCGCCGGGGGCGAACGTAGCGTTGAGTCCCGCCTGAGTGGAGATAAGGCCCAGACAATTGGGGCCGAGGAGGTTGATACTGTGGCGTCCGGCAATCTCCACTAGTTTTGCCTCCAGCTGTGCGCCTTCACACCCCGCCTCCTTGAAGCCGCCGGAGATGACGATGGCGTTCTTGATCCCCAGCTGTCCACACTCCTCCAACACCCCGGGGACCATTGCCGCGGGGATTACGATCACCGCAAGGTCCACCGGCTCTGGAATGTCCGATATCTCCGGCACACACGGGCGCCCCCTCAGCTCTCGGTAGCCGGGGTTGACGGCGAACACCGGTCCAGAAAAGGACTGCGCTACGTTGGAGAACAGAGCATGGCCGATCTTCCCCGGCGCGGACGATGCACCGACCACAGCGACGGAACCTGGGAACAGAAGGCCCTCCAGTTCGTCAGCCATCCATCCAGCGTACTTCCTCCACCGGCGCTCCACAACCTGTACACGCAGCGTCAACACCACAGGGACATACTTATCATGGCAAAAGGGTAGCAAGAGCCCAACCGCCAGAACCGCCCACCCAACACGCGGAGGAGTCGAGGTCGCCCGACCTCGACTCCTCACGCTTCTGGAGGTAGCCTCTTGGTTGTGAAGACCGTCTTGGTAGTAGAGGACGAACACAAGATCGCCCGCATGATACAGGCCTACCTGGCTCGGGACGGGTACCGGGTGGAGGTGGCATTCGACGGCGTACAGGGATGGGATCTGTTCCGTAGGCTGGAGCCGGACCTCGTTGTCCTCGATCTCATGCTTCCTCAAATGTCCGGGCTGGAGCTCGCCCAGAAGATGCGCAGCGCGTCATCTGTGCCCATCGTCATGCTCACCGCGCGGGCTGAAGAGGCCGACCGGGTGGCCGGACTGGAGATGGGCGCGGACGACTACGTCACCAAGCCGTTCAGCCTGCGTGAGCTGTCTGCTCGTGTGCGCGCGGTGCTGCGAAGAGTGGATGCTGAGCCCGTCTCCGAGGTCGTGGAGATCGGCCCCCTTGCGGTGGACATGGCCGCTCGAGAGGTGCGGGTGGACGGGCGCCTGATTGAGCTTACCCCCACCGAATTCGATCTTTTGGCCTACCTCGTACAGCATCCAGGTCGGGCACTCAGCCGTCGGGAGCTGATGGAGGCCATCCAAGAGCGCTCCTATGCTTCACTGACCCGCACCATCGACTCACACATGAAGAACCTCCGGTACAAGATCGAGGCCGATCCCAAGGAGCCCCAGTACATCCTTACAGTGCACGGGGTGGGCTACAAGTTCCGTCGGGAGGGTTGACGGGTCGTGTCTTTCCGCTGGCGGTTGATGGGCGCGCTGGTGCTCACCGCTGTGTGCGCGGCAGTGGGGACGTACCTTTTGACTCTGCGTTCGGTGGGAGAGCAGTTCGACACCTACCGAGCCCAAGAACGCCGTGTGGCAGCCCAGGATGCCGCAGTGTGGCTTGCCCAGTACTGGGAGGCGCAAGGGTCTTGGGTCGGGGTACAGCAGTACTTCCGCCCCCAGTTCAGCCTGTACGTAGGCGGGGAGCTAGTCTACCAGGAGAGCCGCATGGGGCAGCTCCTGCTTCTAAATCGGGATCTCGAGGTGGTGGCCTGCGCGGACGAGTCAATGCTCGGCCGTTGCCCGGCCACCGACGACCGTCTGGGGGAGAGGGTCGAGCGAGCCGGAGTACCGATCGTTGTCAACGAAGAACGTGTCGGTACAGTAGTTCCTCTGGAGACTGTAGACCTGACCCCAATAGAGGAAGACTTCCTGGCCTCAGTCCAGCGGGCGACGCTTATCGGGGGCTCGGTTGCCCTGGCCGTTGCGGCCATACTAGGGACCATGATTGCCATGCAGCTTTCCGCCCCTCTCAGACAGCTCATCCAGGCCACCGATCGCATCGCTCGAGGCGAACTGTCCCACCGGGTGCCGTGGCGCCGCCGGGACGAGACAGGACGGTTGGCCCTGGCCATGAACCACATGGCCGAGGTACTTCAGCGCTCAGAGAACGCCCGCCAGCAGCTGCTGACCGATGTAGCGCACGAGCTCAGGACACCCCTCACGGTCATCCAGGGAAACCTGGAGGCGATGATGGACGGCGTGTTCCCCCTGACTGCCGACAGCTTGTCCTCAGTGTACGAGGAGACGTTACACCTGGGGTCGTTGATAGAGGAACTGCGCGACCTCACCTTGGCCGAAGGGGGGCGCCTCCGCCTGGACCGAGAACCCTTGGACCTGGGGACCCTTGTACAGGGCACTTGCGAGGGGCTACGCCCTGCAGCTACTGAACAACAGGTCAGTCTGGAGGTGGACGCCGCCGAAGGCATATGGGTGTTGGCCGACAGACGGCGCATTCGTCAGGTAGTGGCCAACCTCCTCTCCAACGCCCTGCGCTTCTCCCCAGAAGGAGGGAGCATCACCGTCACCTGTTACCGCGGGGACGGCGAGGTAGAGGTGTCTGTGGCCGACCGCGGCTCCGGCATCCCCCCGGAGGACCTGCCCCACGTGTTCGAGCGATTCTACAAAGCCGACGCCTCCCGCGCCGACGCGGGGAGCGGCTTGGGCTTGGCCATCGCCCGGGAGATCGTGCACGCTCACGGCGGCCGCATCTGGGCCGAATCAGAACTGGGGCAGGGAACACGGTTGACGTTCACCTTGCCTCTTGCAGATCAACAGGCCCCTGCGTAGAATTCACAACTGACTATGGACGTATCGAAACCTTTCCGCAATCCCACTTTGGGCCGCCTCACCTACGCTGAGGTGCTGGATGAGATAATCTCCATGATGCACTCGTCGCCCGACGACGTCTACGAACTGGTTGTGGGAACGGATTCCCAAGCCTACCACGATGTCGTCGAGTACGTAAGCGCCATCGTCGTACATCGGGTGGGAAAAGGAGGACGCTACTTCTGGCAGGGCGGGCGCGAGCGCAAGCCTCTGAGCCTGCGCGAGCGGATTTGGCGAGAGACGTGGCTTTCCTACGAGCTCGCCCAGCAAGTCATCGCCAGCCTCCAGGAGCGCGAAGTGTTCGACGTCAACTTGGAGATCCATGTAGACGTAGGCCGCAGCGGGAGGACTCGGGATATGGTGGAGGAAGTGGTGGGGATGATCATCGGCGGAGGGTTTCACGTCCGCACCAAGCCCGACGCCTACGCGGCGACTACTGTGGCCGACAAACACACTTGACATCAGGATCCACGAGGGGTGTAGCGGGGCAGCCCCCAACGTCGGGGACAAGCCCCAACGTCGGGGACAAGCCCCGACGCTACTTAAAGGGGCATTCCAGGGGTCTGGCTTTGCTCGAGCCAGGCCCAGATGACCCCCGCGAGATCGCCGTCCAGCACTGCCTGAACATTACCAGTCTCCATTCCCGTACGGTGATCCTTCACCATCTGGTAAGGTTGCAGCACATAGGAACGGATCTGGTGTCCCCATTCAATGTCCTGCAGGTGCCCCGTCAGTTCCTCCAGTTTGCGAGCGCGTTCCTTCTCCATGAGGGCAACCAACCGTGCACGCAGCATCTTCATCGCAGTGAGCTTGTTTTGCGCCTGCGAGCGCTCGTTTTGACAGGCGACGATGATGCCCGTGGGGACGTGAATGATGCGCACGGCTGTTTCGTTCTTCTGCATGTGCTGCCCGCCGGGCCCTCCGGCGCGGAACGACTCCACCCGCAAATCGTCTTCGTCTATCTCGAGCTCTTTGTCCTCCACCACCGGTATCACCGTCAGCGAGGCAAACGATGTGTGCCTTCGGTTGGCAGAGTCGTAAGGGGAAATCCTCACCAGGCGGTGTACCCCAGTCTCTCCCCGCAGCGTTCCGAACGCGTAGCTGCCCTGCACCTCCAACGTAGCGGACTTGAGGCCTGCTTCGTCCCCCAGTGTTTCATCAATGAGGCGTATTTTCCAGCCCTGCCCCTCACAGAATCGTGAGTACATACGCAACATCATCTCTGTCCAATCCTGAGCGTCGGTCCCTCCCGCTCCCGCATTGAACGCAATGTAGCAGTCCCCTTTGTCGTACGGCCCGGAGAGAAATGCTTGTACTGTGGCCCGCGCGAGCTTGCGCTCCAGTTCGGCCAACTTCCCCTCGGCCTCGGCCGCGGCATCCTCGTCTTGTTCCTCTTCCGCCAGTCGACGGAGTACGTCGGCTTCCTCCAGCTCCTCCCGCAATGAGCTGAACAGCCGTATAGTCTCTTTAGCCGCATCAAGGGTCTGAGCCTTCGCCTGCGCCTGATCGCGATCGTCCCAGAACGAAGGTTGAGCCATCTCTTGCTCGATCTCATAGACGGTGGACTGCAGAGTTTGCAGATCAACCCTGCGCTCCAACAGCTCCAGGCGCTCCCAAGCGGCGGAAAAACGGTCATCCATGGAAGAAACGTTACCTCCGCGCCACGGAGTCCGCAAGCTATAATACAAACTGTGTCTGGTACTCTGTACATCTGTGCAACTCCCATCGGCAACCTGGAGGACATCACCCTCCGGGCACTGCGGCTGTTGCGCGAGGTCGACCTCATAGTGGGCGAGGACTCTCGCCGTACACGGGGCCTGCTCACCCATCACGGAATTCACACGCCGTTCGCTCCCAGCCTGTACGAAGGGGGGGAGAGCGAGAGGAGAGTGGGCAAGCTGCTCCGTCTTCTGGAGGCAGGCCAGGACATCGCCCTGGTAACAGACGCAGGAACTCCTTTGATTAGCGACCCGGGCTTCCCCTTCGTGCGCGCGTGCACGGACAGAAGTATCCGCGTGGTCCCCGTACCCGGCCCCTCCGCCCCTCTGGCGGCTGTTGTAGCTTCAGGCCTTCCTGCGGAGCGCTTTGTGTTCCTCGGCTCGCTTCCGCGAAAGGCCGGGCCGCGTCGAAAATCTCTGGAGGAACTACACGGCTTAGACTGCACAGCCATAGCCTTCACTTCCCCTCATCGTCTGCTGGAGACCGTGGAGGGACTCGCCTCTCTCTACCCCCAGCGCCCTCTAGTCCTCGCCCGCGAGCTCACCAAGGTGCACGAAGAGTTCTTGCGAGGCACATGTCAGAAAGTGTTTGAGGAGATCAAGGCCCGGCCGGATATACGGGGAGAAGTAGTGCTTGTCCTGGGAGCGGATGAGAGCGCCCCGCCCTCGCCTCCGGAACAGCTGACTACGCTATATGAAGCCCTCCTCTCCCGCGGCTTGTCTCCCAAGGAAGCCCTGCGAAGGGCTGCCCAGGCCACAGGCCTGTCGCGAAAGGAAGCGTACGACGTCGTCCATAGGTCGGACTCAATGTAGCTTGTGTCACATTGGCCTCACGCCTCACGCTGCTTATCCAGCCACGCCTGCAGGATCAACACTGCCGCCAGGGCATCCTGCACCAATCGTCGTCTCCTGCGATCCAAGCCCGCCTCCTGCAGCACTCTCTCTGCTTCTTGAGTGGTGAGACGTTCGTCGACAAGTTCCATCGGCAACCCAGCGCGCCCAGCTACCGCTCGGCCCAGAGCTTCCGCCTTCTGCGCCTGCCCACCGGCGGTGCCGTTCATGTTCAGCGGGAGCCCCACTACCACCACCTTCGCCTCCAGGGCCCGGGCCACTGTTGCCAGCTCCGCCACATCGCTCTCTTCCTCTTGCCTCTGATAGACCCCATACGGGCGAGCCAAGGTGCCGCTCTCGTCGGAGACTGCCAACCCCACCCTGCTATCTCCCACGTCGAGCCCCAGAGCGATCACGGCGCAGAGAGAATTCCCAAAGCCCGGCGGATCATCTCCTCCACCGGGGCATCATCCGGGCACTCCGGGCGCACTGTGTCCAGCGCCTTTCGAGCTTCGGGCTCGGAGAAACCCAGGGCTTTTGATGTAAGAGCGCGAATGACCACTTGCTCCTTCTCCCCAAGCGGGGTCGGAGTAGGGGGGACCATCTTCGCCAGCCTGCCGGAGAGCTCCACTATCACCCGCTGCGCCGTGCGCGCCCCAATCCCCTTGACCTGATTCAACACGGACAGGTTGCCCGTGCGCACTGCCGTGGCCAGTTCCTCGGGAGGAAGCGCGGACACAAGCCGAAAGGCTAGCCTGGGACCCAGTTGCGGCACAGCCAGGAGGCCTACGAACATCTCCCGCTCTTCGCGTGTGGCAAAGCCGTACACCTCGTAACCGTCATCTCGGACCAGAAGATGGGTGAACACGCGTACACTGGCTTTTCCCGAAGTGTCTGCCACCGTGCGTGGGGGGACCCACAGCCGCAGGCCGAACCCCCCCACCTGAACGATAAGTATTTCCTCTCCCCGTTCCACAACCGTTCCCTCGATCGTCTCCAGCATGGAACCTAGTCCTCCTCTCGGCGGATCTGTGCCCACGGCGCCAGTGCTCGGCGGAGCGTCTCCAGTTCCTCCTCCGGCACCACCAGGTCAACTTCCGCGCGTTCGGCCACCCTCTGGCCCACTACCCGGAGCCCCCGGCGCCCTATCTCGGCGAACACTGCCCCCAGTAAGTCCTGCGGAGCCTCGACCACCGCTCGGGTCATAGGCACAAGTCGGCGCCGGCCGGCTTGCTCCAGAGCCACCCGCGTCGCTTCCCGATACGCGCGTGCCAGATTCCCCACTCCGAGCTTCACGCCGCCGAAGTAGCGCACCACGGCCACCGCCACGTTCCACAAGTCCTCCCCACAGAGGAGTTGCAGCATGGCCGTCCCCGCCGTGCCAGGGGGTTCACCGTCGTCATGCGCCCGCTCCTCGCCCGTCTTGTGCAACCGAAAGGCATGGGCGACGTGGCGAGCATCATGATAGCGGCCAGAAAGCTCTCTTAGTTCACGATGGACATCAGAGCACGTCTCCACTGGCCAAACGTACCCCAGAAAGCGTGATCTGCGGACACTAAGCGACCCTTCAGCCGGCCGGATGATGGTGTACATCGAGGTTCGCCACGCCCTGTATTGGCCTACCTGATCGCATGATGTTATAACGGTAGCTGATAGCCCAACCTAAGGCAAAGGGGTGACGTAATGCAGTTGACAAAACAGGATTATGAGCGGGAACTACGGGGGTTTACGTGGGACATCCCGCAGGACTACAACATCGCCGCCGTGGTCGACGCCCACGCACGGGCCCATCCGGACAAGCCGTGCGTGTTGTGGGAGTCCGAGGCGGGTGAGCGGCGGACGCTCACTTGGAAAGATCTGTCCCAGCTTTCCTCTCGGTTCGCCGCCGTTCTCATGCGCCTAGGAGTGAAGAAGAAGGACCCAGTGCTGCACATCTTCCCCCGCTTGCCTGAGGCGCTGATCGCACAGATCGGAACGTTCAAGGCCGGCGGAGTTGCTGTTCCCTGCACGGAGATGTTACGGGCCAATGAAATCACCTACCGTTCCCAGGTCTCCGGCGCCCGCGTGGTAGTCGCTCACGCGTCCACCCGCGAGCAGGTGGAGACAGCACGCGGCGATTGCCCACTGGAGCAGTTCATCCTCATCGGAGACGAGGCCTCCGGCTGGCTCTCCTTTGAAGGAGAGGTGGAACGAGCCCCGGAGGCTACGCCCGTACCGCTCAGCGCGGACGACCCGATGACGATCAACTTCACCTCCGGTACCACCGGCAATCCCAAACCTGTAATGCACCGCCAGCGCTGGATGTACGGACATGGGAGGGTCACCGCCCGTTATTGGTGGGACGCAACTGGCGACGACCTCGTCTGGGCCACTACAGCACCGGGTTGGGCGAAGTGGTACTGGGCCCCAGTTGGTGTGGCGCTGAACGCGGGGGCCACACAGTTGATGTTCCACGGCAGGTTCGAAGCGGAGAAGTTCCTCGACCTTCTCTCACGCTACCCAGTGACCAAGCTCTGCGCTACTCCCACAGAATACCGCATGCTCGTCCAGACACCCGGACTGGAGAAACACAAAGTGTCGCTCACCGACGCCCTCTCAGCCGGCGAACCGTTGAACCAGGAACCGATCGAGGTCATCCGCAGAGCGTTCGGCGTGACCATCAGGGACGGTTACGGTCAGACCGAGTCGGTGTGCCTGGTATGTAACTATCCCGGCCTGCCCCCCAAGCCCGGCTCCATGGGCATGCCTACTCCCGGCCCGGGTGCAGTGGCGATCGATGAGTCCGGGGAGCCCGTGGCCCGAGGAGAAGTGGGAGAAATAGCAGTACCAGTGGGAAGCCCGGGAATATTCGACGGCTACTGGAAGGATCCCGAGCTCACCCAAGAGGTGTTCTCTGGCAAGTGGTACCGAACGGGAGACTTGGCCCGCGTAGATGACGACGGCTACTACTTCTTCGATGGTCGGGCCGATGATGTCATCAAGGCGTCAGGATACCGCATCGGTCCGTTCGAGGTGGAGGACGCTCTGGTTTCCCACCCGGCCGTGGCCGAAGCAGCGGTGGTGGGGGCCCCCCATCCCGTGCGCGGACGGATCGTCAAAGCGTTCGTCATCTTAGCCAGGGGATACACGCCGGGGGAGGATCTCCTCCGGGAACTGCAGGACCACGTGAAAAAGGTCACCGCCCCGTATAAGTACCCCCGGGAGATCGAGTTCGTAGAGGACCTCCCCAAGACCGCCAGCGGGAAGATCAAGAGGGCGGAGCTACGCAAGAAGGAGGCGGAGCGCAACGGAGGTGAGTCGTGAAGCAGAGTGTGGTCTTGCTGTTGGTTGCGGCCTGGACGGTCCCAGCGTTGGCACTGGGGGTGGGTGGGGGACTGTGGCTCGACACTCTGGATATCAGCGACACGAAGACCTTCCTCCTGGAGTTCATGGAAGATATGGGAGTACCAGCGGAC
>PWTL01000037.1 GCA_003562845.1 Candidatus Acetothermia bacterium | reverse complement strand
TCGTGAGGAGACCCCGCCCCCTTCTGGCGACTCGGCAGGCCACCTTGCAGCCTGTCACTACGTTGACCGCGCAGAGCAGCATCGTGTCCGATCGGCTGACGAAAACCCCTGGCAAGGGGTAGCCACCCGCTTCGGCCAGGATAGTTCCCAGGGTCGGGAACCGGCACGAGGGAAGAGAGGTCCCGCTAAGGATCCCACCGACACGCCCTCCTTCCAGTTGGATGAGCTGAGGCGCTTGTTCCCTCTGCGGAGGGGGATCCTGGCATCTCTGCTCCGCGATGACCGCAGGGCCGTCCACGCTGTGGACGGCGTGTCCCTCAGAGTGCGAGAGGGGGAGATACTGGGCCTGGCAGGGGAGAGCGGTTCGGGCAAGAGCACTCTGGGCGAAGTAGTTGCTGGGCTCCAACCCCCCACCGAAGGGGGGCTGCTCTTCCAGGGGAGCCCGGTAGAATTGCGAGGCCGAAAAGGACGCGCCTACCGCCGCCAGGTGCAGATGGTCTTCCAGGACCCCTATGAGACCCTGAACCCGCGGTTCACCATACGCCAAACGGTCTTAGAACCCCTGCGCAACATGAAGATCGGCCGGCCGGCGCAATGGGAGGCCATGGTGAAGGAAGCCTTGCTCTGGGCGGAGCTCTCCCCTCCCGAACTGTATTTGGACCGCCACCCCCACGAATTGTCCGGAGGGCAACGGCAAAGAGTAGCCATCGCGCGGGCCATCGTGGTGGAGCCGGACCTACTGATCGCTGACGAACCTGTCTCGATGCTTGATGTGTCCATACGCGCCGGTGTCTTGAACCTGCTGCGTCGCTTCCGTGCGGAGCTGGGCATGTCCATCATGTACGTCTCTCACGACCTCGCCACCATTCGTTACATCTGCGATCGCACGGCGATCCTGTACCTGGGGCGTGTGGCGGAAATCGGACCCACAGAAGCCGTCATCGGAGATCCCAGGCATCCGTACACCCAGCTCCTTCTGTCCGCGGTTCCCCAGGCGGACCCCACGGCCGGGAGGAAGAAGGTGGATGCACGCGGAGAGATCCCAGACCCAATTGATCTTCCCAACGGGTGTCGATTCCACGCGCGCTGCAAGAAGGCGATGCCGCACTGTGGTTGGGAGGGCAGAGACATGGCCAAACTTATCGCGCGGCGCCGGATGCTCCTGGCCGAGACCGGAGCAGGAGGTACCTCGGAAAAGAGGAAGCTGGATGCCCTAGGGCGGCTCTCCGTGGACGGCAGAGACCTGGTCGTCGGTTTGGGCCGCGGTGAATCCGCCGAGGGCGCGAAGTCGTATCTCGAAGAGGTCATGATCGAAGCCAACAAGGCTATGCTCGAGGCTGTTGGGGGGATCAGTGTTCGTCGGGGGGCCATCCGTGTTGCATTCCCGCGTGCGCCGGAGCCACCTTCCTTCTCCGTGGGGAATGAGCACGAGGCGGCTTGCTACCTATGGGATCCTTCAGCCTGAGAGTTTGCACATCTGATGTCCCCGCACAGCTCAAGATCAGGCTTTGACCGCTCTGGCGTCCGTCCCCTCGACAAGGGCGCGGTACGCGCGCTCGGTCTTTCCCGTGTAGTCCCCGCCCCTGTCCAGGGCCAGACCGCGCCCCACAAGAGTTACTACAGTCCCTAGGCCGATTTCGTTCATCTGTGTCCCGAACTGGCGGAGGAGCGCCGGGGCAGTTCCGGGCTGGGTGCTTCGACCATCGGTGATCAGGTGCACGTAAGTGCGGTCGACTCCCTCTCGGCGGGCAAGTCGCAGCAGCTCGAGCACGTACTCCATGGACCCATGGGAGCTCTGCTCCGAGAGGAGCCCGAGGAGGTGGAGGGCTCCTTCCCGGGCTTTGACTTCCTCGATCGCTCGGCGAAAGACCGGGTTGTCGAGGAACGCTCCTGATTCTATAGCTTCCTGTATGCGAACCTCGTCTTGGGGAACTACCCTCCCCGCCCCCAGGTTCATGTGCCCGGCCTCCGAGTTGCCTTTCCTCCCGGGAAGCAAGCCCACAGCCTCCCCGGAGGCGGCAAGGGAAGCCAGCGGGCCGCGGCAGAGCTCGTCCCAGCATGGAGTGTGGGCCAGCGCGATGGGGTTGCCTGTTGAGTGTCCGCCCAGTCCCCACCCATCCAGCACCACCAGCACCACCCCTTTGGCACGGGGAGTCTTCCCCAGGAGCAGGGGCCGCCCCAGCATTTCTTCCGGCTGCGGGAGCCCTAGCATGGAGAGTACGGTCGGGGCTACGTCGGCCAATATGCCCTCTTGGGCGAGCGGGGGGGTCTCCCCCGCAGGGCCAACGAGGAGAAAAGGAACAGGGTTCGTGGTGTGGCTGACGTTCGGGGGGCCCTCGGGCGGCCCGTGTTCCTCCAGCAGTCCGTGGTCGGCGGTGATTACCGCCCAGTAATCATTGTCGCGTGCGCAGCGGAGGATCTCGGACAACGCGCTGTCGACGGCTTGTGCGCAGGACAGCTTCACGCTGAGTTCGCCGGAGTGGCCCAAGATGTCACCGGTGGCCACGTTGAGGGCCGCCCAGTGTGGGCGAGAGCGAGCCAGTTCCTCTTGCAGAGCGTCAACCAACCCCCCCAACGCCTGAGGGGGGTTGCTCAGGGAAGAAGGGACTTTTCTGTCCTTCTCCCCGGGGAAAGGTTCGGCGCGGCCGCCGCTCAAGAAGTAGGTGATGTGGGCGTACTTCTCCTCCTCTGCGAGCCGAAGCTGAGCCAGCCCCTGTCCGGCAACTACCTCGCCCAAAGTGTGGGGGATGCTCTGGGGCGAGAACGCGGTGGGCAACCCTATGAAGTCAGGGTGGTAGAGAGTCAACGGTACGAAGGTAAGGGGAGAAAGGTCCGGGCGGGGGAAGGCGCTGAACTGCGCCTCGACGAACGCCCGGGTGAGCTGCGTTTCGCGTTCCCCCCGGCGGCAACAGAAAAGCACCGCGTCGCCCGCACGGATCCTTCCTACGGGTCGGCCGTCCACCTCCAGCACCAGCGGAGACAGCCAGTAATCGTTGCTTCCTGCCTTGTATGCCTCTTCCACGGCCTGGGCCATGCGGCGAACGCTCTGCGCCCCCAGCTCAAGCATCGGGCGCTCCCCGCTTGTTGGCGATTGCCTCCTTGGCCAGGTGCTCGATAGTTTCGTCGAGTTCTTCTTGGTCCGGGGCCACGGGCAAGTTGTCCACGAACACCACGTCTCTGCCTTCCGCGAGCGCGCTCCGCGCTCCCACGTCAACTCCTGCCGCCTTCAGCTCCACCAGCAACACGTCGAAAGAGGGGGCGGAAGATAGATCTTCCTTTAGCTTGCGCCGGTCGGAGAGGTGGGCTGATGTTCCCACTACTCGGCAACCGTAGTTTTCGTCAAGATATTCGGCCAGGCGTGGCACTATTGCCGGGGGAGCGGTAACCGCCAAGAACACGCGCTTACCACGCACGTCCCGTTCCAGCCGCGGCCGGAATACGGTGCGAAACACAGGGATGTCCGGGTTCACTCTGCGCACCGCCTCCTCCATGGCGTCCACCTTGCCGCGGTCGGCCAGCGGGGGCTCGCAGCCTGTGAGAACCGCGCAGTTGCTGCGGCGGATGCGATATGGTCCGAAATACCCGCGCACATACTCCACCGGCTGATGCGCGCCGACGATCAGCACCTGGCCGTCCGATTGGATCGGCGGGGCCGTTGCCCCGCTTCCGTCGAAGATCACCACATCGAGACTCTCCGCTTCCGCCAGTCTTGCACCCTCCGCCACGTTGCTCACAAAGGGCTCCCCACCGCTCAGCCCGCCGCCGCAGCGCCTGCAGCCGATGACGAAAGCACCGGTCATGTATGCGTGCCCGAAGCAGCCGGAAGCGGCATGCAGGCCTTCATCTGCGTATCGGATCAGGTCTTCAAGCTTCAGGCGGAGCTTTTGCCCATCCAGTACCTCCGGATGCGGCGGGCCCCCACGGCCCATCG
>PWTL01000014.1 GCA_003562845.1 Candidatus Acetothermia bacterium | reverse complement strand
GAACGGTCTTGATGCACCTTTAAGATGCGAGAGAAAGACCTTTTATGCACCACTTTACCGCGAGAAGAAAATAGAACGCTCGGCGTCTTGATCTCCGGGAAAGTGTGCGCCTGTTTCGGCCATACGATAGAAGGTGGCCTGGTGTCAGAACGTGTCCATAACCGGGGATGCCAGTCGTCACCCAGTATGCTGGAAATGTCCACGTTATCAACGTAGTTCTTAAACTTGAACCAGTAGACATCGTGACTCGGACCAGAGTTTTTGATCTCTTGGATAAGAGTTTTCATAGAACGATCGGGCATTTCGTCGTCGTCTAATGCAAGTACCATATCACCCGTCGCGATGTTGTAGCAACTCTGTCGGTCAATATCAGCAAGGTTCTTGCGAGTCGTTCGGAAGTAGTAACATCCGTAACGCTCACAAACTTCCTTGGTGCCGTCGTCACTGTCTTGGTCGAAGATTACTCTTTCAGATATAACGTCCGAAAGGTAATCAAAGATGGGAGGTAAAGTGTTCTCTGCATTTCTTACCACCATACACAAGGAAATTTTTGTCATGACGCACCTTTGTAAACGGAAGGGGTTGCCTCCGCCGGTTGTAACAAGTGATCTCCCCCGAGTCACTTGGTTTGGTTAACAACCCCTTCCGAAAATGTTACACTTCGCAGAAAATCTTGAGTGCGTGGGTTCCGGTATCCCGGAATACGATTCCGGTTCCAGACACCGCGTACCAAGCTGCGGCCTTCGCTCGGTAGAAGTCACCCTTCCAGTCTCGGTTGTAGCGAACCTGGAAAGGAACCGGGTCTGTCAGTCGGACGATATCCTGCGGGGGAATATCCTCGTCCTCAAACATACCACCGAACGCTTGCGAACAGACGTTACGACCGTGAGCCAGGACGGTGCCGTCGGGCATAAGGTCGTGACGCACGAACATGAACCCGTTCCAGGGACCGATCTCCTGGTAAATGGAACGGCGACCGTCGGAGGTCGTATGAATATCCAGCGCACGGAAGTCGGCAGACTTGGCGATGGACTTCAACGTCCTCCAGTTACCAACCATGCGATACAGACCGTCATCGAAAGGTTGGATGGTAAACGTACCCAGAGTGCCGGTATGAACGGCCCGGAACTCGTCGAGTGCAATATCCACCAGTGCATCGCGGAACGTACCGGCGGGGGTCAATCCCGTACCGGACATGTTGTTGATAACACCCGTGGAAGAACCGGAAGCAACTGAGCAGATACCAAAACGTGCGCCGAGGTAAGTGTTCCGAAGAACATTCTCCCACGACATGGCATAGTTGGCGGCCAGTTGATTCACAAAGTTCTGTGCGCGTCCCGGATAGAGACCGTTTACCACGTACTGGGCCAGGAATCGGTCTACGGACAAACCACGTCCGGCTTCGAGCACGGTTACGTCGAACGCATTGGCCAGATACGAACCCACCGTAATGGAAGTACCTACGGTGAGCGCGGGCCAAGACGTATCAGTCATCATACCTTCAATGGGAACGCGAATGGTTTGACCAGCGCGAGTCTCCAGTTCGGTATGCGAAGGCGTAACCTGCGGAAAGTAAACCGATGCCATAGCGAGCCGGAGAGCGTCTTCCACCCAGATAGTGGGAAACAATCCGCGATCCGAGTATACTGCATGGGCAATACCTAAAGTATGACCATAGCCAAAAGGGTTGGATTCAACGGGCATGACTTAAACCCCTATGCTTTGGAACCCCAACCGGGTAAGGTCTGAGGCTCCCTTTCCTGTCGATCATTAGGTTGCATATTTCTCTCATCCCGAGCCGGAGTGCTTCTGGTGACACGGCTAATAACTTCGTCTTGCCGTTTCGCCGCCGGTTCGAGAATCTCCTTCCATAACGCCTCTTGCAGACCGTTAAAACCTTCTTCGTTGGTCGTATCGAACCTTCCCAGGTCGAAATTGTCCAACGATCCTTGCGAAATAAACGCATCATCCACGGCAATGTTACGGAACTGTTGGGCCTTCATCAAGTGACCCAAAAGAAGAAGTTGCTTGTTCTCCTTCTTCAATGAGTCAACTGTGCTTTTTAGACCGTCCCGTTCGTTGCTTGTCTTGGTCAGATTGGACTTCAGGGAAGTTAAGTCTCCCTGCATCTTCTCCAATTCCGACTTTCCCTGGGTTTCAATTTCTTTAAGCCGGTTAAAGGCACTCTTCGCCTCCTCAAAGAAACCACCCGGGTCGCTTTGGAAGTCCTCCGGCAGTTTGGCCCGAAAGTCCTTCAGGGCGTTCTGGTCCTTCCTAAGTTGGTCGAGATCAGACTTGGGAAGGACTTCATAACCACTTTTCTTCGCTAACTCTCGGAAGTCGGGAGTTTCATCCGCCATTTTCTTCTCCTTTCCATTTCTTTACCGCCAATGCCCTTAGACCCCTGGGGGTTTCAATGAGGTCGAAGGTTACCATATCTCCCTCTCTGACTTTGAAGAGCATGGCCTCATAGGGAGACATTACCGTATCGTGAGGCACAAGTAGTTCTCTTTTTTGAAAAAACGCCTCCTTTCTCAACGTGTCCGATCTTATGAAACCAAAGGATTTATCGAAGTTGTAATGACTCACCACGCCCATGAAGCGCGGGAAGGTGACTCGTTGCCAGGAGTCGTCCTCAACATAAGTTCCAACCTCGGAACAGAAAGCGTCATCTTTCCTTCCCCCGATGGCTATAAGACCATCTCGGCTCTCGATAACCATGCAGTCAATGACATCACCGACTTTCATATCCTTACTAATATCGTCCGTCGGGATGTAATAGAGACCGTTGGGATAAAGTATATCTACTTCTCTGACCAATATCTTCGGGTTGAAGGACGGTGCTACGGCGAAACCGTGACGCGAACCTTCTTCCCAGTTCGCAAGAGTGGCACAAGCCCTCTCGTTCTTTGTAAGACCATACCTGAACACGGACATTATCAGTCACCTTCCTTCTTAGTTTGGTGAATGGCACGACGCTCAGGAGATGCAGTGGTCGGACCCTCACCGCCATTGTTTTTTGCGGCATTTAACCGCTCCATAATATCTATAATTTCGTCAATCTTAGCTTCGATCTCTTCGTCCGAGTCTAACTCGGGGAACCGTTGTTTAATGATATCCTTCAAGTCTGCCATGCCTTTATCCAACGCGATGGCTTGACTTTCGACCCTGGTCAACTCGTCAACGGGG
This sequence comes from Candidatus Acetothermia bacterium, assembly GCA_003562845.1. Lineage (GTDB taxonomy): Bacteria > Bipolaricaulota > Bipolaricaulia > Bipolaricaulales > Bipolaricaulaceae > T3SED10-47. Next base: position 749 of record PWTL01000014.1, on the reverse strand, counting down.
ATATAATCTTCGGAGTATTGGATATTCAGGTTCTTGTTCGGGTAAGTAGTCCCTTCGTGCCACTCGATCATCTCCAAACAGGCAGTCGCGTGTTTCTGTTCCCACTCACCAAAGAAAGACTGTTTCTCTCTCATGGTGAGCATGTCGGGAACCATAGCACCACGAAGGTTACGAACCTGCCCTATCTTATCCAATACACCGTCGGACACTGGGGAGAAACCGGAGGCTTCGCGCATGTTCCTTTCCATGCGGTCCGAGTAATTACTGGAAGCGTCCAGGTTTGCGTTCCAGGTAATATAATCACCTTTGGCATCCGAGTTCTTGGTGCTGAGGATATCCGCCACGCCCCGCTTATAATCTTTATCCACCGTGAGACCAGAAAGGAGCAGTAATGGGAAGGTATGATTTTCAATCACATGACCGTCGTCGCTAAGTATTTCGTTATACTTGTTCTGCAATTCCACCAGGTCGTGCAGATCAGAAGCACCGTCCAGGACGAAAGGGGAGTCACCCGGGTTGATGTAGAGAGTAAAGGGAACATTCACGTCACCGTAGGGATTCTGGTCCGTGAACTGTGGTCCAAAGGAGACCGTTTCCCTGATACCTTCCACTTCATTCTTGCCTTTGGGGACGATCACTTTCCACTTTAACCAGCGGGTATCGTCAATAAACTCCACCGTTTCCAGTTCCGGCGTTTCCGTGTTGGGAACCATCGGATTAAGCTGGTTGGTCATGGTGAGGTTAATGAT
>PWTL01000100.1 GCA_003562845.1 Candidatus Acetothermia bacterium | reverse complement strand
TGGTGGGCCCGCCTGGAGTCGAACCAGGGACCTCACGCTTATCAGGCGTGCGCTCTAACCGACTGAGCTACGGACCCGTCGAGCCACTATAGCCAGGGATAGAAAGACCTTCAAGGAACCGCCCCGCGCGGGGCTAGAGCGCCTTCAGCCCTGTTCCGGTCAACACAGCTACCACATGCGCTCCGGCCGGCACCGCCCCGTCGGCCATCAAGGGAGAGAGCGCGGCCGGGGCCAAGGCAGAGGTAGGTTCGATCAGTATGCCCTCCTCGCGGGCCAGCTTCTCCTGGGCGCGTTGGATCGACTCTTCGCTTATGGCCACGGCCGAGCCGCCGGATGCGCGGGCAGCTGCCAGTACCTGGCGCCCACGGTGCGGCTTGGGAATGGAAGCTCCTTCGGCAAGCGTGGCAAGTGGTTCCACTGCCTCAGGGGAGGTCGCTCCCCTGAGGAGGGCCTTGGCCAAAGGAGCGCAAGCCGCAGGCTGGGCCATATGCAGCCGTGGGGACGCCCCGGCTCTTCCCATTCTGGAAAAGCCACGCGCCAACCCAAGGAGCAACCCACCGCCTCCGACCGGAAGCACCACATGCCACTCCGGGCCCAACTCCGGTATTCCCTCGAGGAGCTCATAAGCTAGAGTCGTCAACCCTTCGATGAAATAGGGAGAAGTGTTATGCGAAGCGTAGACCAACGCAGGGTCGTCTCGGCAAGCCTTACGCACTGCTTCCTCGCAGCGAGAGCGCGGGCCGGGGACGGTAGTTAGCTCGGCACCGTAAGCGCCAATTTGGGCGAGCTTGCGCGGGGAGGCGTGCTCGGGAACGAACAAGCGCGCCCTCAGCCCTGCGCGTGCTGCGTAGGCGGCCAGAGCGGCTCCCGCGTTGCCGGAGGAGTCGTCTGCCACGGCCGACACATTCATCGCCCGCAGCACGGAGACGAGCACCGAGGCCCCGCGGTCCTTGAACGACCCCGTCGGGTTAGCCCCCTCCACCTTGAACCACAGGTCCAACCCCAGTTGGGGACCGATACATCGGGAGGGAACGAGGGGGGTACGACCCTCGCCGAGCGTCACAGGAGGTACCGGGGGAAGAAGCGCGGTATAAGGCCAGTCTTGCGCTCCCACAACCGCAGCAGGAGCACCTTGCGGCGGGGGCTCGTAGGACAAGGGCTCCCCGCAGCGGGAGCATCCTTCCGGCGCGCCTCGAGGGGAATCCTGTTGGCCACAGCGCGGGCAGTACAGGTACCCCGGAATAGGAGCCCGTTCTGATTCTGTCATCTACCCGACGTCTCCATGCGTAAGGTGTACCGTACCTCCCGTCCTGACTCCCGGTCGAGGAGCACGCTCCAGGTGCCACTCACATGTGTCCGATAAGAAAGGTCCAGTTTGCCCGCGCCCTCGACCATGGCCACCGTCCGCCCCGCGGGAGACACCAGCTGCAGACAGCCGCTCCCTCCTGTGAACTCCACTTCCAGCCGTACCCACTGCCGCACAGACAAGGGCAAGAGGTAAGACAGTCGGTCGTTGTCGGGGGAGGCAGTCAAGGTACCACTATGGGCTGCGGAACCAGCGAAATCAGCCACGTTCAGCGGGCCGCCAACACCCGCCGTCGCGCTCGCCGAGCTGGCCAGAGCTATGACGCTCTCCGTGTGCTGCCAGTCCAGCGGCGCCCTGATGCGCACGGACCCCTCATAGACGCCCAGCTCTTGGTTCCAGCTGATCGGCTCCAACCGAACGTCAAGGTTTGTCCCGATCTGCAATGCACGTCGGGAGAGCAACAGATGCCCCTGATAAAGGCAATCGGACCCCCGATCTTGCGTCATGTGCAGTATCACACGGTGACTGGTCCAACTGCCGCCAGTGGCCCGAACCTGAACGCGCACGGCCTGTGTGGACGGAAGCGCCGCCCCGGCCCTGACGGGAGCCATCACCAATACCTCTAGCAGCAACGCTGATCGTTCCGTAGGCAAACGCTGGAATTGATACCCTGCATAGTGTTGATTCCCTTCCAGCCAATGCCAGCTGGATGAAGAGCCGCTCGCCGAGTAGAAGCTATTGGGGTATAGCCAAGCCCCGGAACTGCATAGCGACAGGGCAACAAGAGCACCTACCGTCACCATCACACCCCAGCTCGCTCTCATGTCACTCCCCCCTTGAAGACCTGTGGGGAGGTATCCCCACTGCTCCAATGTGCCGGGAATTGTGATGCACACCAATGGTGAGCGACCTCCTGCTAAGGGAAAAAGGGGAGGAGCCGAGGGGCAACGGGGCTTCCCCGGCGCTCTCAAATTAGGGGGCGGAGAGTGCGCCGGAGGCGGACGAGCAAGGACAGTTGTCCGCCTTGCCCGGGGCTACAGCGCGCTGGCGATGATGGTCGCCACCCCGGCTGCCGCACAGTACACGGCAAACCAACGCATCCTGCGCCGGCGCACGACAGCCAACAGCAGGCGGATGGCGATCAACCCCGACAGCAGTGCCGCAAGCCCGGCTGCTGTCATCCCCCACGCCTGCGCCCCGGTCAACTCCGGCCGGGCAGGCTCCAGGAACACTTCCCACACCCCCACCCCGAGGATCGCCGGGATCGCGAGGATGAAGGAAAACCTGGCCGCCTCCACCGGCTGCACGCCCGAGGCGATTCCTGCAGCTATCGTCATCCCCGAGCGGGACACCCCTGGAAGGAGGGACAGGGCTTGCCCGAACCCCACGAGGAGGGCCCCGAAGAAGCTCGGAACATCGCGCTCGGCGCGCTTCGCGCAGGCGTCGGCCACCAACAACCCTCCCGCAGTGACCAACAGCATGACGCCGACCAGCCCGGGAGAGTCGAACGCGCGCTCGATCGCCCCCCGCGCAAGGAGACCAATCCCCGCCACGGGGATCGTCCCCACAATAATTAGCCCGCTATACCTGCGGCCCGCCCGCCCGCCGAACAGAAGCGCCCGCAGCAAGGCGCCGATATCCCTGCGGAAGTAGAGTACAACGGCCACCAAGGTCCCCAGGTGGACCACGGCCTCCAGGAGCACTCCAGGCTGAGACCATCCAAGGAGCCACTGGGCAAGGACAAGATGTCCAGAGCTGCTCACGGGGATGAACTCTGTCACTCCCTGCACCACCCCTAGTGACAGGTAGTAAGTCATCTCCCCTGGACGATTAACCACAGAAGAGCTGTTGCGCCGAGCCCCAACGCAAGGAGGACCGGCCACTGGGGACGTCCCGCGGAAACCTCCTCGTCGTCAGTTTCAGGCTGGGGTTCGGGAGCCGGAGCGGCCGTAGGAACAGGGCCGGCCTCGGCGCGGTCTTGTTCCCGCCCCTCAGAGGAAGGCAGTCCCAAGAGCTCCTCGATAAGTCCCGAGAGCTCCTCCGGCGCAGGGTTCACTGTGTGTATGACCCCCTGTTGGTCGAGGAGGATCAAGTGGGGCGTGGCGTGGACTCTGTACAGTTCGGCCACCGCCGTCTCCCAACCTCTCCCATCGAAGTACTGTGGCCACTCCACGGCGTAGTCCTCCAGCACCTGTGTGAGCGCTACAGCGCTTGTGTCGAGGCTCACGCCTACGATCTGGAAGCCCTCATCCCGATACGTGTCGTACAGCTCCTTCAGCCGGGGCAACTCTTCCATACACGGAAGGCACCACGTGGCCCAAAAGTCGAGCAGTACCACCTCCCCGCGGAAGTCCCTCAGCGAAATCTCCGAGTCGTCGGGAAACGGCCGGAATGAGAACTCTGGCGCCGGATACCCAGGCACCAGCGGGGTCTTCGGCGAGCGGTATTCAGTGGGCGATAGTCTGATCCACGACCCGTCAGGGGCTATATCCTCCACGGCGAAACTGCGCTCCCCAACAGTGAACGGTTCGTCCACAGCGAATCGCTCGTGCCCCCCTGGCTCAGCATGGAGCACTCCGTCTTTCGTCCAGTCTACGGCGTAGAAATCACGCTCACTGCCGAACACCCCTGAGATGTCACCATCCACAAGGGCAACAGTGTA
>PWTL01000025.1 GCA_003562845.1 Candidatus Acetothermia bacterium | reverse complement strand
CTCGGTCGCGGATGAGACGGTCGTACACCTGCCGCACCTCGCCCATTAGCTCCGGAGAAAGGGGTGCGTGTTTGGCGGCGGCGGCATTGTCCTCAACCTGTGTCGGGCGTTTGGCTCCCGGGATGGCGCAACTCAGCTCCTCGTACATAAGCAGCCAGCGCAGGGCGAACTGGGCCAGGGTCATCCCCTCCGGACACAGTGCTCGCAGCTCGTCCACCGCCTGAAGGCCTGTCTCGAAGTCCAATCCGGCAAAGGTTTCTCCCCGATCGAATGCCTGTCCCTCCCGGTTGTACTGACGGTGGTCATCGTGTGAGAACTGACTCTCTCGGGAGAACTTCCCCGTGAGCAGTCCCGAGGCCAAGGGAACGCGAGCGATTATCCCTACCCGCTTCTCTGCCGCAAGTTTGAAAAAGAGCTCGGAGGGGCGCTGCCGGAACATGTTGACGATGATCTGCACCGTCTGCACGTTGGGGTATTCGATTGCTTTGACTGCCTCCTCCACCTTCTCCACGCTCACCCCGTAGTGACGCACCTTGCCCTCGCGCACCAGATCGTCCATGATCTCAAATACCTCCGGCATGTAGTAGACTTCCGTGGGCGGGCAGTGGAGTTGAACGAGCGGCACCGCCTCTGTCTCCAGGTTCTCCAGGTTCCGCTCGACGAAGGTGGTGAGGTTCTCCTTTGTGTACCCGGAAGCCACATGGGGATCGAGACGCCGACCGATCTTGGTGGCGATGTAGAACTCCTCCTTGATGTCCTTCCGAAGCTTGGCCAACAGCCGTTCGCTCCTTCCGTCCCCGTAAACATCAGCGGTGTCGAAGAAGTTGATCCCCAGCTCCACCGCTCTCCGGAGCGTGGCCATGGACTCCCGGTCATCCACCGCCCCCCATTCCCCGCCGATGGCCCAGCCGCCCATGCTGATCGCAAATCACACTTTTACGGGGCACGAGCTCTACGGAAGGGCCGCTGCTTCCGGAAGACGGACTCCCGATGAGCGTTCAGTCCTCATCCCAGGGCAGCCCGGACATGGAATCGATGAGACGCTCACCTCGCGCCAGCGAGTCGATGCGCTTCATCTCCTCGGCGGTCAACGCGAAGTCGAAGATGTCGATGCTCTCCTGCATCCTCTCCGGACGGGATGTCTTGGGTATCGCCGCCACGTCTCCCTGTTGAATCAGCCAGCGCAGGGTGACCTGCACCGGCGTCTTCTGGTGTCGCGTGCCGATCTCTTGTAACAGGTGATCATCCAGCACCTTTCCCCTGCCGATGGGCGCATAGGCTGTGACAAATGCCCCGTGCTCGCGCGCGGCGGCGAGCACCTGACGTTGAGACAGGTACGGGTGGTACTCCACTTGGTTGCAGACGATCGGGGCCATGGACGCCGCCTCCCTGAACAAGGCACTGGGGAAGTTGCTGACACCGAGGAGCTTCACCTTCCCCTCCTCGGCGAGCTTCCGCATCGTGGCCAGCGTGTCCCCGAGTGGGAACGAAGGGTTGGGCCAGTGGATCAGCCACAGGTCCACGTAGTCAGTGTCGAGCCGCTCGAGGCTTCCGGCCAGGCTGCGACGTAGCCCGTCGGGCGACAGGTTGTCCATCCACACCTTGGTGGTGATGAACAACTCTCTCCGGTCGAGGCCCGCGCTCCGGACCGCAGAAGCGACGGCCTCTTCGTTCTTGTACATCTCCGCAGTGTCCAAGTGGCGATAGCCAATCGAAAGAGCTTCCTCGACCGCCCGGGCACATTGGTCACCCGTCAACTTGTACGTGCCGAAGCCAAGAACAGGCACCTGCGCACTGTCTGCCTTCAGATACTCCATCTCTCCCCTCCATTGCTCAACATCGTGCGCCTCGTCCACATGAGTGCTTCCGCCGTTCCCTCCAGTCAGTCTAGCGCATGTGCCCCGCCCACTGAACCGGGGGCAAGAGCAAACTGGAGACAATCTCTAATACTACCGTGCCCAAAGAGGGGGGGAGTTTGACGCAGCTCATCACCAAAGACGATGCTCAGTACCCGGTAGAGTCGGCGCACACCGGCGACTAGTCAGATTCGGCGCTTGCGGAGGCGGATCTTGGGCTGTGTTACCCGGCTGCTCAGTCGGGCGAGTTCCGCGCGCAGGACCTCGGAAAGGGTGCCCGAGTCCAGCGCCCTGCGCAGCTTGGTGAGGTCCAGCGTGGAGAGCTCGTTCCACAGACCTTCCTCCCGGACCAGCGCCTCCAGCTCTTTGCGTTCGGGTTCGCCGGCCTTCGGCAGCAGCACGGACTCCTGCTCCTCGACTACGGCCTCCATGTCGCTACCCACAACCACGGTGTATCCGTGCCGGCTGGCGTACTCGTACAACGCCTCTTCTACCTGCGCAATCTGCCGGCCCCGCTCCTCGGTGACTTCCTTGAGTTCGGCTTTCAGCGCGGCCAGTCGGTTCACCAGCACCACTCCGGGCTCCCCTAGATAGGCGTTGTCGGGGATGGCCGCCACGGCTTGGCGATGTCCCTTCGCCGGGCAGATCTTGAAGTAGTCGCACCAGGGGCAGAGCGCTGACTCCCGTGGCGGGAAGGAGCACGCGGCCTCGATAGCCTGTATCCGCCTGCCGATGTCCCTCTTGAGCTCCTCGAGCTGCTCAGGGGTGCGGGTGGATACCAGTCGCTCATCGAACCGAAGGTAGTGCCACACCAGTCGCAGTTCCTGTGCATGGGGGAAACGTTCCCGCACAGCCAGGGCGTACCAGCCGGCTTGCTCGTCCCGTGCGGCCTCCCCGGGCGTCGGAAGCCGTGAACTTGTCTTGTAATCGTGCACCTCGTACACGTCGCCATGCCGCTTGGCTAGTCGGTCCAGGTATCCGTTGAGGACGATCCCGTCCTCCAAAGGAACACGGAACGGGACCTCCAGGCCGAGGACGATCTCCTCATCGAACGGTGCGTGACGGTTGTAGTAAAGCTCCAGACATCTCTCCCCGACCTGTCGCAGCCCTTCGGGCGTCGTCCCCGACCGCACAACGCGCACGTCATCAGTCCATTCGGCGTCCCACAGGGCCCGATAGCGCCGCAGGACTCCCGGCAGAGAGGGGACCTCCGCGTTGGTCACCTGTTGGTACAGCCACTCCAGGACCTCGTGCACCCGGGAGCCCAAGAAGGCCTCGATAGTGGGGCTGAGGTCCATCTGCACGCGATCGATGTACCGGAACTTGTACTGCAACGGACACGTCGCATATGTCTCCAGCTTCGAGTAGGAGTAGCGCGCCATGGCTCCCTATTGTGCTCTTTGCGCCACCAGCTGGACAAGAACCAGGGAAAAGGGGGCGCCATTGGAAGGGCACAGACGGTCGGCGAGCAGTACACTGGAACCCATAGAGCACCGCCCTACTGTCCAATGAGTTTTCTCTCCCTGTGACCGCCAGCTTCATGCAGGGACCGCCGGGCACCCCCTCAGCTGCGCCGGAGACCCCTTTTGACTCATCTTCTACAGTTGGCGAGGTAGTCAGCTTCTGAAATGCAGACCTGTTGGCACCGAGGGTTGGAGAAACGCCGCTTTGTGGTGCCAACAAGGTGTCGGTTGTCCCCTTACCGTATGGTTATATAGGTGCTAGTATTGTGATGGTAAGGGGGAGGGTCATGTTTGTACGACAGAAGCGTGTCGGGGGGTACACGTACTTGCAGCTGGTGGAGAACAGTCGGGTAGACGGCAAGAGCCGCCAGCGCGTGGTAGCAACGCTGGGACGGGCCGATGTCCTTGAGAAGAAGGGTGGCGTAGATGCGTTGCTGTGCTCGCTGGGGCGGTTCGCGGACAAGGTGGAGGTGCAGGAGGCCTACAAAAAGGGGACGCTTTCTGCTCTCGGGGAACGTACGGTAGGGCCATCGCTCGTGTTCGGACGGCTGTGGGAGGAGCTGGGGCTGCGGGAGATTCTCGAGCAGAAGCTCTCCGGCCGTAAGTTCTCCTTCCCGGTGGAGCGAGCGGTGCTGGCAACGGTGGTGCATCGCCTCTTCGAGGCGGG
>PWTL01000065.1 GCA_003562845.1 Candidatus Acetothermia bacterium | reverse complement strand
TGAGGAGGACGGCCCCCCTTCGGAGACGAGCTCCGATCACCGTCTGCCGCTGAATGTATGCGGGGCTACGGCAGGAATGTATGTAGGGCTACCGCGGAATGTACGTAGGGTGGCAGCTTGTCTGCCACATTGGTCCTTACCTCCAGGCCGCTAGAGCGCCCTCCAAATCCGCAAGAAGCGTCGTAGTCTGGCTCTCGGCTTCCTGCTCCAGGCGGCACCGTCGCTCCTTCAGCTGTTGCCGGAACGCATCATCCCGGATGGACAGTGCGTTTGCGTCCACATTGTCCAGTGCCCCCCGCACGCAGGCGTACGCCAGGCGAACGGCGCACGAAACGTCGCTTGTGAGCTGCTTTCCGCACAACGGTGCGATCTCCTCAGCGAGCTGCAACACCTGGAGCGCGTGCTCGGCAGTGGTCAAGGGGATGCGGGCAGCGTGCAGCAGCGCCTCCTGTAGAGCCGCTCGGCGTCGCCGGGATTCGTCTTCTGATCCTCGGGGAAGCTTGAGGGCCTTCTCCACCCCGGCGTAAGCGCGGGCGTCTCCCTCCACTGCCTCCGCCAGGAGCCTTCGGAGGCGGCAAGCTGCATCACCGAGCGAGTTCAACCTGTCTTCGTCCGCGCCCGTTCGGCGGGTGGAGACGCCGGTGGCCATCTCCAGGAGCGCTGCCGCCACCGCGCCGCTCGCGGCTGCCGCGGAGCCGCCGCCAGGAGTGGGAGTGGCTGCGGCGATGTCCGCGATGAAGTCCTCCAGCTCCCGTTTCAGAAGCGAGTGTTCGCTCATGTTTCTCTCAGCACCTCCACAATCTGTCTGATGTGGGCGGGGGTGGTGCCGCAGCACCCCCCCACCGCCTTGGCCCCCATCATCGCCCAAGTGCGGGCCCGCCGCCCGAACTCCGCGGGGCCGGCGGGATAGACAGTCCTGTCCCCGCACAGGTTCGGACTTCCGGCGTTTGGTTTGACCCACACGGGTTTACAGCTAGCGCGGCACAGCTTGGCGCACACGGCGTCCATCTCCTCCGGGCCCAGCGAGCAGTTCGCTCCAAGGAACAGCAGCCTGTCGGCTCCTTTCGACTGAACCATGTCCACAAACGCCTCCACGGAGGCCCCCATGATGGTATTGCCCCGGGAATCGAAGCTCATGGAGCATCCCACGGGCAGCTTGCTGTGCTCCAACACGGCAGCGAGTGCAAACTCCAGCTCGCGAAGGTCGAAGAAGGTCTCCAGCAACAGGCCGTCCACTCCCCCCTCGGCCAACGCTTCGGCCTGTAGGGCAAAGGCCTCTTGCGCCTCGGCCGGAGAGACCTCCCCCCATGGCTGCAGCAGGGTTCCGGTGGGGCCTATGGACCCGAGCACGGGGAGTTCCCCGGCCGCATTTCTGCACAACTTGGCGGCGAGCATCGACAAACGGCGCGCTTTACTCGCCAGGCCCAGTTGCTTGAGCCTCCACGGGCTCGCGCCGAAGGAGTTTGTGAGCAGGATATCGCTTCCGCACTGAACATAGGCCTCGTGTACGGCCAGGACGGCAGCGGGGCGCTCTTCGTTCCACAGCTCCGGGGGAGCCCCGGCGGGGAGCCCCCTGTTCTGGAGCTCTGTGCCCAGCGCTCCGTCAGCCACAAGTGTTGTGGGGAGCGTGAACAAGTCGGTCAGGCGATCAGCAGCCACCCGATTCAGTACTCCTTTCGTAAGCGCAAAGCTACTCCACAGAGAACCCGCTTTGTGCTTGTGCTGCGGTCAGGGTATTCCACATGAGCATGGCTACGGTCATCGGCCCCACTCCCCCCGGAACGGGGGTGATTGCCTCGACCTTGTCCACCAGGGCCTCGTAGTCAGTGTCTCCGACCAGACGGAAGCCTGATTTTTTGCTGGGATCCTCCACTCGGTTGACTCCCACGTCCACGACCACGGCCCCTTCGTTGACCATGTCCGCGGTGATGGATTTGGGCGAGCCCATGGCGGCCACCAGGATGTCGGCCCGTCGGGTGATGTCGGCGAGGTTCTTCGTCCCGGTATGGCATACGGTGACAGTGGCGTTGGCTCCAGTTTTCTTCTGAACGAGGATGCCGAACAAGGGCTTGCCGTTGAGGTTGCTTCGCCCGCAGATAACCACGTGCTTTCCTTCTGGACTGTATCCGCCACGCACAAGGATTTGCTGAACCCCGTGCGGCGTGCAGGGGAGAAGGTACGGGTTGCCGATGAGCAGCTTCCCTACGTTGTAGGGATGGAAACAATCGACATCTTTGCGGGGATCGATTGCTTCGATCACAGGGTCCTGTTGTATGTGCCGAGGCAAGGGGAGCTGTACGAGGATGCCGTGGCAGCCGGGAGCGTCGTTGAGCTCTTTAATCTTGGCGAGGAGCGTCTCCTGCGGTGTGTCCTCCGGGAACACTTTCGTCTCCGAGTCCACCCCCACCTCCGCTGCGGTCTTCTCCTTCTGCTTTACGTAGGAAACGGATGCCGGGTCCTCGCCCACTCGGACCATGATCAGGCGCGGTGTGACGCCTTGGTCCTTCAGGGAGTCCGCCTTGGCCTTCAGTTCGGACTTGATGTCGGCTGAGATCTCTTTGCCGGACAGGATCTTCGCTGGCATGTGCCCTCCTTTGTGCTCCGCTGTGTCACTACTGGCGCTTTTCCTGCGCGTGCGCGCCCAGCGCTCGCTTAGGCTTAGGGAAATTGTAGACGAAGTCCTGCAAGATGTGCAACTGGAGTGCGGAACGCCACTAGCTCAACGCGGCGCTGCACAGAGGGATACACCCTATAGAAGGGGCTGCTGGACTACATAAGACCGCGCTGCAGGCGCGCTGTGTTAGAATGGTCTGTGGATAACAAAAAGTGGAGGGAATCGTTTGCGCCGAAGATCCGCGATCTACGGGACGAACTTCGCGGGAGGCCGGCTGAGACCTTGGCCGAGGAGGCGGGTGCGGAGTGGGACGGTGCCAAGCTTGAGCTGACACTTCTGGGGAAGAAGTACGAGATCCCCCATCCGGAGTTCGTGGTACGGTTCGCCGACGGGGGGGAACCGTGTCCGGAGGAGTTGCAGGCCCTGCTTCTGGACTACTTGAAGCTGGCCGATGGAACCCAGCCCAGGGGCCGCTGGCTCTCCTATCGCGAACTCCCCCACGGGCAGTTCTACTTCCGCGCCTTCCAGGGATATGCGGAACGCCCTCTTGTGCAGGAGGTGGGGAACGATGCTGATGGACTGCAGGAGGCCGCGCGTCGCATGAGTGGGGAGCCGATTGAGTTCGGCGACTGCGGGTTTGCCTTTACCGTTCTCCCCCGGGTGCGGCTGGCCGTGGTGTACTGGAGGGGCGACGAGGAGCTTCCGCCGACTGCCTCGGTGCTGTTCGATGAGGCGGCAGGTCGGTACTTGCCCGTGGACGGGTTGGCCCAACTGGGGCGTATGCTGACCTCCCGGTTGGCCAAAGAGTACCGGGCGCTTGGAGGGTGAGTTGTCGGGGTTGAAGATCGCAGTCTCGGGGAAAGGAGGCGTGGGCAAGACGACGTTGACCGTGCTCTTGGCCCGGGAAGCGCGCAGGAAGGGGCAGAAGGTACTCGTCGTTGATGCTGACCCGGACGCCAACGTAGCGGCGACCATGGGTTTGGAGAAGGAGCCTCCCCCGTTGTCGCAGCTCTCGGAGCTGATTGGCGCCCGCACGGGCCGGGAGGGTCTGGTGAAGCTGAATCCCCGGGTGGAGGACATCCCTGAACGTTTCTCGGCCATGAAGGACGGTATCCGCTTGGTGACGTTGGGCGCGGTGCGCTCGGGGGGTGGCGGGTGCGCCTGCCCGGAGAGCAGCTTTCTGCGTCAGTTGTTGCTGCACCTTCTCCTGGAGAGGGATGAGCTAGTGCTCGTCGATATGGAGGCGGGGGTGGAACACCTGGGACGGGGCACTGCGCAAGGAGTGAACGCGCTCCTGTTGGTCGTGGATCCCGACTTGCGGAGCCTGCATACCGCAGGGCGCATAGTGCGACTGGCCGAAGACTTGAACCTGAGCCAGGTATGGGCAGTGGCGAACAAGGTCGGCTCTGCCGCGGATGCCAGGCGGATTGAGGGGGCTGTGCCCCGCGGGTTGCGCATGTTGGGGACGGTGGGGGCGTGGGATGAACTCCGGCTCGCCGGGGTCCACGGGCTCGGCGCGGTGCCCCCTGAGCTGGAAAGGGAGGTAGGTGCGCTTCTCTCCGCGCTCCAGCGCGAACTGGGGGCCGCCCGCGCTGGCCAGGCTGGATCTCAAGAGCAGCAAGGGGAAGGGGCGCGGTGAGTGAGGGACAACCAAGGGAACCGGGGCACTGCAGTTTGCCTGTGGAGAACGTGTGCGCTAGAGTGTCTACTGGATGCGTTGTTCCGCGAGCAGCCGTACCGCAGGACTCTCCCCTAGGCTGCAGAGTTTGTGTTATGTGTAGCTCGTCTGCCGCACACTCTGGCGGGCCGTGGGTCAACGCGGGAACGTGAGATGGGAAGACAGCATGTACCGGACAACGCCGGATCAAGGAGGGTGGTAGTATGTCGAGAACCATCGCCAAGGCGGCTATCCGTGGTGCGCACAAGTACGTATCCCAAGCGGATGAACAGCTTACACGGGCCATAGCCGAGCACAACCCGGAACGCAGGCTAGCCTTTCCCAACACTGCCTACCAGCTCCCCCTAATACTCGCGCTGACTGGGCTCAAGGTGGAGAACCTTGGGCAGGCACAACAGGCGTTGGAGCGCGCCAAGACCCTGCTTCCTCCGGAGCCTACCGATAGTATGTGGCTCCCCTATCTTGGAGGAGCGCTCGACGCAGGGATTGCTACACTGATTGCCCAGGAGATCATAGAGGCCTTGCGCTACGCCCGCGGGGAGGAGCCCCAGGAGCCGTGGCTAGGGTTCACCGACGATACGATCCTCCGTACCCAAGGGATCAAGTTGGTGGACGGGCGTATGCCGGGGTTCGCCGCGTGTGTGGGAGCTATGCCCACGAACGAACAGGCGGTTGAGCTCGCTCGTTCCCTGCAGGAGAGGAGCATCCTCGTGTTCATGGTCTCCGACGCCGGGGGGCGGAGCATGGCCGAACAGCTTGCGGAAGAGGGCATAGAGATGAACTGGGACACGTTCCTCGTTCCCTATGGGAAACAGACTTCGGCTGCCGTGTACGCCCTCAACTTTGCCGCGCGGGCGGCGATGACTTTCGGCGGCGTCAAGCCCGGCGACCTGGACGCTGCGCGCAGAATTCTCATGTATAACAAGGAACGGGTGTTCGCCTTTGTGTTGGCGTTGGGCGCCGACTACGAGCCCGGGGAGCAGAACGGACAGCTACTGACCGATGAGAAGTACGCTACCGCGGCGGGAGCCATCAACTTCGGCTTTCCGGTCATCTCCGATGTTGAGATACCGCAGATTCTGCCCCGCGGGATCTGTACCTATGAGCACGTAGTGTCCGGTGTTCCCCGCGAAGAGATCGTCAGCAAGGCTGTCGAGGTGCGCGGGCTGAAGATCAAGATCTCGGAAATCCCCATCCCCGTGCCCTACGGCGCAGGATTCGAGGGAGAACGAGTGCGCAAGGAGCAGATGCAGATCCAGTTCGGTGGTAAGTACACCGACTCCTTCGAGTTGCTGCGGGGCCGGCCCATGGACGAAGTGGAGGATGGCAAGGTAGAGCTCATCGGGCCTGACATCGACGATATGGAAGTGGGCTCGGCGCTGCCGTTGGGCGTGGTGGTAGAGGTGGCCGGCCGGAGTTTCAAGGAGGACTTCGAATCCGTTCTCGAGCGACGAATGCACCACTTCGCTTCCTGTACGTTCGGCGTCTTCCACATGGGCCAGCGGGATATCCCCTGGGTGCGAATCAGCAAGGAGGCGTTCGAGAAAGGCTTCCGTTTGCAGCACTACGGCGAGGTCATGGTCGCCAAATTCCACGACGAGTTTTCGGCCATCGTGGACAAGGTGCAGGTCAAGATTTACACCGACGCGGACAAGGTGGCCAAGCTCCTGGAACAGGCGCGGGATATCTACCGACAACGGGACGAACGGATCATGGGGATGCAAGACGAAGACGTGGACACTTTCTACTCGTGCATCCTTTGCCAGTCGTATGCGCCTGACCACGTGTGCATCGTGACTCCGCAGCGCCTGGGCCTATGCGGGGCATACACTTGGCTCGACTGCGGAGCGAGCTACGAAATGGACTCTCATGGGCCGAATCAGCCCATCAAGAAAGGCGATGTGCTGGACGAGGTCAACGGCATCTTCAGCGGGGTGAACGAATACGTAGCACGGGCGTCGAACGGCAATCTAGAACGTGTCAGCATGTACTCCATCATGAACGATCCCCAGACGAGTTGCGGGTGTTTCGAGGTAATCGCTGCAGTGCTTCCGGAAACCAACGGGGTGATGCTGGTCAACCGCGAGTACCAAGGCGACACCCCGATCGGGATGGGTTTCTCCACCATGGCCGGACAGATCGGGGGGGGCTTGCAGATGCCTGGTTTTTTGGGGATCGGGAAGCTGTACATAAGCAGTGAGAAGTTCATCTCCGCCGAGGGAGGCCTGCGCCGTGTGGTGTGGATGCCCAAAGCGCTGAAGGAAGAACTCCAAGAACGTCTCGCGGCGCGGCTTGAGGAGATGGGTGAGCATGATCTTCTGGACAGGATAGCTACCGAGGAGGACGCAACTACCTCCGAAGAGCTGCTTGAGTTCCTGCAGAAGAAGGGTCACCCGGCGTTGGAGCTGGAAGCCCTTGTGTAGCCGAAGGGGGAATGCATGCCCAAGAAACTGACTGGTATCGAGGTGTACAAGCTGCTGCCCAAGACCAACTGCGGGGACTGCAACTTTCCCACGTGTATGGCCTTTGCCATGCAGGTGGCGGCGAAGAAGGCTGCGCTCGAGCAGTGTCCACACGTCTCCGAGGAGGCGCAGGCCGCACTAGGAGAGGCGCAAGCGCCTCCCATGCGCACGGTTCAACTGGGAAGCGGGGACACAGCGCTCACCATCGGCGGGGAGACAGTGCTGTTTCGTCACGAGGAGAAGTTCCACCATCCCCCGGGGGTGGCGATCCGCATAAGCGATTCATTGAGCGATGAGGAGATCGCCCAGCGGCTGGAAGAGGTCAGAAATCTGCGTTTCGAGCGGGTGGGGGATGAACTCCAGGTCGACTTGGTGGCCGTGCACTGTGATAGCGGAGACGGCGACCGATATGCCCAAGTTGTGAGCAAGGTCAAGGACGGTGCCGATCTTCCGCTGGTGCTCCAGTGTCCGGATCCCGCGCGCCTGTCCGGCGCCCTGAAAGCTGCGGGCCAGCGCCCTCTTCTGTGGGCTGCGGACAGGGAAAACTGGGAGCAGATGGCTGAGCTGTCCCTCAAACACGAGGCGCCGCTGGCGGTCAGGGGAGATTCGCTTGAAGCGCTGGTCGACCTTACGGGAAAGCTCAAGGAAAAGGGCCTCCAGGACATGATTATCGATGCAGGGGATGGGCAGTTTGTGGAGCGGCTGACGCGGTTGGTCAAGGTGCGCCGACTGGCGCTGCAGAAGGAGTTCCGACCCTTGGGCTATCCCGCCATCGCGTTCACCACCGGCGGGAGCCCGCTCGAGGAGGCGGCAGAGGCCATCGCCTATGTCTGCAAGTACGCCGGGGTTGTCGTGATGGAGAACACAGCTCCGGAAGCCGTGCTGTCCGTCCTCACCGCGCGGCAGAACGTTTATACCGACCCACAGAAACCCAACGCCATCGAGGCCAAGCTCTACGAGGTCGGGGAGGTGGGCCCGGAGTCCCCCGTCCTCCTGACGACGAATTTCGCGCTGACCTACTTCACCGTGGCCGGGGAAGTGGAAAACAGCCGGGTCGGCGCCTATATCGTCGTAGCCGATACCGAGGGGCTGGGCGTGCTCAATGCCTATGCTGACGACAAGCTCACCGCAGAGCGGATTGTCAAGACGGTGAAAGAACAGGGCGCGTTGGACAAGGTCAACCACAACAAGCTTGTCATCCCCGGTCTTGCGGCGATGCTGCGCATGGAGATCCAGGAAGAGTCGGGGTGGGAAGTCGTCATCGGGCCTGAGGACGCGGCGAGGATACCCCACTTCCTGCGCAACGAGTGGAGGCCGGCCTGAGTCCTATGGACAAAGTCCGGGTCCGTTTCCTGCCCGCCGGGGAGGTCGTGGAGGGCGACGTGGGCGCCACGATACTGGACCTGGCCCGCGAAGCAGGGGTTTCCATTTCCTCTGTCTGTGGCGGAGACGGGATCTGTGGCGGTTGCCGGGTCATCATCCAAAAGGGGGAGGTGGAGGCCTCGCCCACCTCCCTGCTCACGCGCGATGAGATCCGACGTGGGTATGCCTTGGCCTGCCAAACAAGGGTTCGGGGAGATGCCGAGGTGCTGATCCCCCTCGAGGCGCGTTCCGAGGGAGCCCAGATCCTTCTCGATGATGATGCGCAGCGGTTTCGCGCTCTTTTGCCCGTGGATGAGGAGGGTGTGTCTTTTCGGCATCACCCGCTGGTGAGCAAAGTCGCCCTCAAGGTCCCGCCGCCTTCGCTAGAGGACAACCTGGGAGACCAGGAGCGCCTGCTCCGGGAGGTGCGTCGGCAGACAGATGGGCCGCAGATCCAGCTGGGTCTGAAGGTACTGCAAGGGTTGCCCGAGCTCCTGCGAAGGGCCGACTGGGAAGTGACGGCGACCTTGGCCCTCCGAGGAGGGGTACGGGAACTGGTCCAGGTTGAACCTGGCGACAGACGACGCAACTTCGGGGTGGCCGTCGACGTGGGGACGTCCACGGTTGTGGCGCACTTGGTGGATCTGGCCAGCTCGCGGACGGTGGACGCCGAAGCTTGCTACAATGCGCAGGCGTCCTTCGGCGAGGAGGTCACCCGGCGGATCATCCACGCCGAACGAGGGGGGTTGCAGGAACTCCATGATGCCATTGCCGGCGATCTGAACAGGCTGGTCTCCGCCTTGATCTCACGCAATGCTGTGGAGCTAAAGGACGTGACGGCGGTGGTCTGTGCGGGGAACACAGCCATGCAGCACTTCGTCTTGGGCTTGGACCCCGCTCGATTGCGGAAGGGTCCGTACGTTCCGGTCACCACCACTCCCCCTCCTGTGCGGGCCGCCGAGGTGGGGGTCAAGATCAACCCCCGCGGCCTGCTGTACACGGTGCCCAGCATCGGTGGCTGGGTGGGAGGCGACATCACTGCCGGCATCTTGGCCACAGGGTTGCACCGCAGCGAACAGCTGACAATGCTCGTAGATATTGGTACCAACGGGGAGATCGTGCTGGGGAATAGGGAATGGATGCTGGCCTGCTCCACATCTGCCGGGCCGGCGTTTGAGGGCAGCAGCGTCCGCTGCGGCGTGCGTGCGGGGCAGGGGGCCATCGAGCGGGTGGAGATCACTTCCCAGGGACATGTGCGCCTGGAGGTCATCGGTGAGGGGAAGCCCAAGGGAGTTTGCGGCTCCGGGCTGATCGACCTTCTGGCCGAGCTGGCCGAGGCGGGGCTCATCGACCGCTCGGGTCAGTTGAAGCCGGGGTCCTCACCGCGAGTCAGGGACAGAGACGGACTGCTGGAGTTCGTGATCGTCGTCGGGGATCGTGCGGCGGGCGGGGAGGACATTGTCATCACCCAAGCCGATATTGAGAACCTCCTGCGGGCCAAAGCCGCGGTGTACGCCGGGGCGGACATTCTTCTTTCTTCGGTGGGGCTGGAGTTTGCAGACGTGGACAGGCTGCTCGTGGCCGGGGGGTTTGGGAACTACCTAGATCGGGAGAAGGCTGTGCTGCTGGGATTGCTCCCGGACATCGCTCTGGAGCGCATCCGCTTCGTCGGGAACACCGCCATCATGGGGGCCAAACTGTCCCTTCTTTCGGCTGAGGCGCTGGAGGAAGCGCACAGGGCCTCGCGCGGGGTCACCTATTTTGACCTCATCAGTTACCCTGATTACTACGACGATTTCATGTCCGCCAAGTTCATCCCCCATACTGAAGAAGGGCGATTCCCCAGTGTGGCGTCCAGGCTGAAGGAGGCCGTCTGACATGCCTTTTACCATCGCTGTGGCGGGAAAGGGAGGCACGGGAAAGTCCACCCTGTCGGCGCTACTTGTGCAAGCGGTTGTGGAGCGTGGACAGGGCCCCGTTCTCGCTGTAGATGCTGATCCGAACGCCAATTTGGGCGAGTTGCTGGGGCTGCAAGCGGAGACGAGCATCGGGGAACTACGGGAGGACACGCTTTCCCGGGTGGCGGATCTCCCGCCCGGCGCCTCCAAGGAGCGATACTTGGAGCAGGGACTGCACGAGTGTCTGGTGGAGGGCGAGGCGGTTGACCTTCTGGTTATGGGGCGCGGCGAAGGACCGAAGTGCTACTGCATGGTTAACCACATCCTGCGCAAGTACATAGAGGTGTTGCGGGGCAGTTATGCGTACGTAGTTCTGGACAACGAAGCCGGGCTGGAGCACCTTTCGCGGCGAACGACGCAGGACGTGGACGTGCTGCTGGTAGTGGCTCAGCCCAACCCGGTGGCGCTGCGCGCCGCCAGCCGCATTGTGGGGTTGGCCCGGGAACTCGCCCTGCGCGTAGACAGGGAATATCTGGTGTTGAATGGAGTGTCCGGCGATGAGCCCTCCTCCATTGCTGATGAGATGAGCAGGATGGGAATCACGTTGGGGGCCAGGGTGCCTCACGACGAGGAGATTGCGCAGCTGGCGCTGGAAGGGCGCCCGCTGAGCCAGCTCTCGATGAGGGCCCCGGCGCGTACGGCCGCCGGTGAGCTGTTGGAGCGGATGCTGAACGAACGGAAACAGGGAGGTTGATGTGGCGATGACGATCCCGGAGGCGAAGCGCAATTGGACTGGGAAGATCAACTCGGTGACCATCGGCGCTGGGTCGGAGGATGGAGGCACGCGAACCTCGGTGATCACGGTGGGGGGAGCCACCAGTCTGCCCTTCTACCACTTCGAAGGGGAGTTCCCGCATCGGCCCGTGGTGGCCATGGAGGTGTGGGATGTCCCCGCTGAGGAGTGGCCGGAGGTGGTCCAGGAGCCGTTCGCCGACGTGATGGGCGATCCCGGTGCCTGGGCCCAGAAGTGTGTGGAAGAACACGGCGCGGACCTCATTGCCCTCCGCCTGCAGGGCTGTGACCCGAGCGGTGCTGACAGGAGCCCAGAGGAAGCGGCCAAGGCCGCCCGGGCGGTCCTGGAAGCTGTGGGAGTCCCCCTAGTCGTCTGGGGCTGCGGCAACGTGGACAAGGACAACGATGTCTTCCCGGCTGTGGCCGAGGCCCTCTCGGGAGAAAACTGCCTTCTGGGGACCATCACTGAGGACAACTACAAGACGCTTACCGCCTTGGGCACGGCCTACGGGCACAAGCTGATCGCCGAATCGCCCGTGGACATCAACATCGCCAAGCAGGTGAACATCCTCGCCCTGGACGCTGGCTATCCGATGGAAAACCTGGTCATGTACCCCAGTACCGGCGCCCTCGGTTACGGAATAGAGTACGTGTACTCGATCATGGAGCGCTCGCGCATCGCCGCCTTGCAGGGAGACAAGGCGATGGCCCTGCCCATCCTGTGCGACTTGGGAGTGCAGGTGTGGAAGGCCAAGGAGGCCCGCGCCTCCGCGGACGAGCTCCCCGGATGGGGGGACGTCGCCGCCCGGGGGCCGATGTGGGAAGCGGCCACTGCGTATACCTACCTTGTCGCCGGGGCCGATGTCTTGGTGATGCGCCATCCACAGGCTGTCCGTGCGACCAGGAAGGCCATTGAGAGGCTCATGGGGGAGGGAGGTCAGTCATGATTCTCATCGCAGAGCGCATTAACGCTGGATTCAAGGACATCGCCGACGCGCTCAGGGAAAGGGAGAAGGGCCCGGTGCAAGAGTGGGCGCGGCGGCAAGCCGGACAGGGTGCAGACTATCTTGACGTGAATATCGGAGCGATCTCCAAGGAACCTTCCGACATGCGCTGGATGGTGGAAGCAGTTCAGGAGGCCGTGTCCACCCCCATATGCGTAGATAGCACGCGGGTGGAGGTCCTCAAGGCCGGCCTGAACGCCGGTGACGGCCGCCCCTTTCTCATCAACTCCACCACTGCCGACCCGGGAAAACTGGAACAAGTCGTACCTTTGGCCGCCGAGCACGGGGCGAGCCTAATCGGGGTGGCTATGGATCAGCGTGGCAGCCCCCAGGACGTGGACCGCCGAGTGGAGAACGCAGCCCAGATCTTCGCTGTGGCCACCGACGCTGGACTGTCCCCCGAGCAGATCTTCCTCGATCCGATTTTGATGCCTGTGCGGTTTATGCAGGAGCAAGGACCAAACGTGTTAGAGGCGATTACCCAGTACACGATGCTCTCCGATCCTCCTCCGCACATCTCTGTGGGTCTGTCCAACATCCGCTCGCAGACGTCTCAGAAGAAACTGATCGCTCGAACATTTGCCGTCATGGCCATGGCCCGGGGGCTGGACGCGGCGATATGTGATGTGATGGATGACGGTCTTCTGGACGCCATTGCCACTGCCGAACTGGTGCTGAACAAGGAGATCTACTCCGATGCTTATCTCAAGGCGTTCAGGATGAAGAAAGGTGCGTCGTGAAGGAGGGAAAGATGGAGCGAAGCGTGGACAGAGCGTCTCAGGAGATGCTGGACAGGGCCAAACAGGCTGAGCGCCAAACGGTCTGGGACCGCTTCGAGCAGCAGGATCCTCAGTGCAAGTTCGGTTCGGAGGGCCTGTGTTGCCGGGTGTGCCACATGGGTCCGTGCCGGATTATCGACAAGAAGTCTCCTGCAGGAGTGTGTGGTGCTGATGCGGACACCATAGCCGCCCGCAACCTGGCACGGATGATAGCCGCCGGAGCGGCGGCGCACTCCGATCACGGGCGGGACGTGGCCCATGCCTTGCTCCTTGCCGCCGGAGGCGGTGGGGACTACAAGGTGCAGGATCCCCTTAAACTCCGCCAGGTTGCCCGTGATTACGGGATCGCCGTGGACGGGGCCGACGACGCCCAGGTAGCAAAGGCCGTGGCCGAGCGGGCATTGGCTGACTTCGGCCAGCAGGAAGGCGAGCTCGCCCTGACCGAGCGCGCCCCGGCGAGGCGCGTCGCCCTGTGGCGCAAGCTCGGCATCACCCCTCGCGGGATCGACCGGGAAGTGGTGGAGATAATGCACCGCACCACCATGGGGGTGGACACCGACTACCGGAACATCATCCGTCAAGGCTTGCGCTGCTCGCTGGCCGATGGGTGGGGCGGCTCCATGATCGCCACCGATCTCCAGGATGTCCTGTTTGGAACACCGTCACCCCTCAGGGCACAGGTGAACCTGGGGGTACTGGATCAGGAAATGGTGAACATCATCGTGCACGGGCATGAGCCCACTTTGTCCGAGGTGGTCGTGGCCGCCGCTCACGATCCTGAGCTGCAGAAGCTCGCCCGGGACAAGGGGGCCAAAGGGATCAACGTCGCGGGGATCTGCTGCACGGCGAACGAGATCCTCATGCGCCACGGAGTGCCCATTGCCGGCAACTTCCTCCAGCAGGAGCTGGCGATGATGACCGGAGCGGTCGATGTGATGATGGTCGATGTTCAATGCGTCATGCCGGCGCTCTCCGACCTGGCGCGCCACTACCACACCAAGCTCGTCACCACATCCCCCAAGGCGAAGATCCCCGGAGTGGAACATGTGGAGTTCTCCGAGGAGCGGGCCATGGAGGTGGGCAAGGAGATCGTCCGCCGGGCGGTGGAGAACTTTGACCAGCGCGAGGGGGCGCCCTTCATCCCCAAAGAGAAAATGGATCTCGTCGGCGGGTTCACCGCCGAATCCGTGTTCAACTTCCTCGGGGGAACGTACCGTTCCACCTACCGCCCGCTGAACGACGCCATCATGGACGGGCGCCTGCGCGGCGCGGCGGGGGTGGTGGGCTGTAACCATCCGGCGATCACCCACGACTGGGCGCACATCGAAATGGCCAAGGAGCTCATCAAGAACGACGTGTTGGTCGTCACCACGGGCTGCTCGGCCATCGCCGACGCCAAGGCGGGGCTCCTCCGGCCGGAGGTCGCTTTCGAACTGGCCGGGAAGGGATTGCAGGAAATCTGCGAGACTGTGGGCATCCCCCCGGTGCTGCACCTCGGCTCGTGCGTCGATAACAGCCGCATCCTGATGGTGCTCAGCAACATGGTGGCCGAGGGAGGCTTGGGCGAGGACATCTCCGACCTGCCCGTGGCCGGCGCGGCACCGGAATGGATGAGCGAGAAAGCTGTGGCCATCGGCTTTTACTTCGTGGCCTCTGGAGTGTACACGGTGCTTGGTTCAGGCTTTCCCATTGCCGGTTCGCAAAACCTGACCAAGCTCCTCACCGAAGAGCTGGAGGAAGAAGTAGGCGGACGGTTCGCCTTCGAAGGCGACCCGGTGAAGGCCGCTCAGTTGATGATCGAGCACATCGAAGCCAAGCGGAAGGCCCTCAAGCTCAGAGAGCCGATGTACGCCTGACCTGCCAGGCGTGACAGCGGTGCGGCGCCTGGCGAGTCCAGGCGCCGCACAGAATCGCCCATACAGAGGTCACTGGCAAGCGTCCGTTCCCTCACCGAACAAGGTCTTGACACTTGATCATGACATTCCATAATGACAACGGGTGATCATCATGCGCGACAGGACAGTATCGACCCGCGAGATGAGCCGTGCTTTCACCAAACTCTTGCGGGAGGTCGTCACGGAGGGGGCGGAGGTGACCATCACCTCTCAGGGCAAGCCTGTGGCGG
>PWTL01000119.1 GCA_003562845.1 Candidatus Acetothermia bacterium | reverse complement strand
GGGACTCATGCAATCCGGAAGAGCTATCTATGCGCGGGTTGCGGCCAAGCCCGGGCCGAGTTATACGAGGTTATACCCTGTATAACTATGTATAAGTTGGTATAACCCCGTCATGGACCCAATCAAGAACCCGTTCTCCCCCGGCGCAGGCTCCCCCCCTCCGGAGCTGGTAGGGCGAGGCGCTATATTGGAGCAGGCCCGCGTCCTCTTGGGGCGCACGAAGCTAAAAAGACCAAGGGTGGAACCGGGCGGCGACCAGTCCGATCACGTTGGAAACCGTCCAGGACGCAACCGCAACCGTAGTGGAACGGCTCGACCGGAATTTCTTCCGCGTCCGGTACGATCGATTGACGCCGGCCGAGACGCGATTCCTGCGCGCGATGGCCGAACATGGCGCCGGCCCTCACCGCACGAGCGATATTGCCGACACACTGGGGGTGAAGGTCACCAGCCTGGGGCCGGTGCGAGCGAGGCTCATCAACAAGGGGATGATCTACAGTCCGGCGTATGGCGATCTGGCGTTCACCGTACCGTTGTTCGACCAGTTCATGATCCGCACCCTGCCTTCGTTCGAGCGGTAGTTGGGACCTCACGAAACGCGCTCAAACACCGGGCACCGCGCGAAGATACTTGTGCATGAGGAACCCGAAGGTCCGAGCCCATCAGAGCGCCGTCGGCGGCGGCGCACGTGGAAGACGTTTCGGCCGCCATCCTTGCGAGCTTCGGCCCCACACCGACGCGTCTCGCATCTTGGCACAGCCGCACCAGCAGTCATGGCAGAGTATGCCGGTTCCACCGTCCAGGGGCTGCGGGCTGTCGCCAAGGAAGTGGCCAAAATGCCGATTCCTTGCGCCCCGCCTCAGAGGGGGGGAATTGCGGCTTCTCCTCAATTTGACGCGTTCCCTCGACGCGGCTACTCCGGCGCGGGCGACCCGAATTGAAATTGACGGGTCGTCGTTCGTCAGCCGGCGGACGCCCTCCTCGGTCACCTGTGTGTTCCAGAGCGAAAAGAAAGGGTGCGGAGCGCAGCGAGGCGCTGGATCGCGGGCAGGCCGGCATCGGTGAGGAGTGTCTTTCGAAAAGACTCCCGTCCCCTTTTCCCGCCTTGCTCCCCCTTGACCTGCCAGTTTCCCCCGACTATCCTTGAGTTCTGTGAGAAGAATCATTTTTCCTATCCCTTCTTGACATGCCCTGAAAGCCTCGGTAATGTGCAATCAATACACGGTGCGAACATAAGCGGAAAAGAGGAGAATCATCCCCATGCATAGACCAATCGTGATGCTGCCTGTACTCGTATTGGCTTTGGGTCTTCAGGCGTTCGCGGCGGAGTTTTATGTAGCGCCGGACGGCAATGACGCCAATGCCGGATCCCGTGAGGAACCATTTCAGACTCTTGAACGAGCGCGCGACGCCGTTCGGGAACACCGCGAGACTCACGGACTGGGGGATGAGGGGATCACCGTCGTCTTGCGCGAAGGGCGCTATTTCAGGGACGCGACCTTCTCGCTGGGCGCGGCGGACTCGGGCGAACCCGGCGCGCCGGTGGTGTACAGGGCCGCCGAAGGCGAGGCGGTGTATATCGACGGCGGGCACGTCGTCGAGCCGGATATCTTCGAGGCCGTTACGGATGAGGCGGTCCTCGAGCGGCTGCTGCAATCCGTGCGCGGGCAGGTGCTGCAAGCTGATTTGCGCGCCGAGGGCATCACCGAATACGGCGAGTTCGGCCCGCGGGGCTGGGGCCGTCCGGGAATGCCGGCACCGATGGAACTGTTCATCGACGGCATTCCGCAGACGGTGGCCCGCTGGCCCAACGACAGTCACATTCCACTCGGGGAAGTTCTTGCGGGCGGCCAGGACGAATCGGATCAGCCCGGTGTTTTCGAGTACAACACGGACCGGGCGGAACGTTGGACCGAGGCCGAGGACCTCTACATTTCCGGTTTGTTTGGGGTGACCTGGGCTCACGATACGTTGGGCATTGCCGAGATCGACCTGGAAGCGGGCACATTTAGGACCAAACATCCGCATTCGTACGGGTTCCGTCAACCCGGCTTCCCCGGGCGTTTTACGACCCAGTATTACGCGGTGAATCTGCTCGAGGAAATCGAAGTGCCCGGCGAATACTACATCGACCGCGATGCGGGCATGCTGTACTTCCTGCCTGCCCATCCGCTTGCTCATTCCCGTATCCAGGTCTCTCAGTTGGCCGAGCCGTTTGTGCGCATGGACAACGCCTCGCACGTTCACTTCAGAGGCTTGACCTTCGAGAACGGCCGCGACTTTGGCATTATCGTTTCCGGCGGCGAGAGCAACCGGATCATCGGTTGCACGGTGCGCGCGCTGGGCAGGCGCGCCATCGCGATCAACGGAGGGGAAGACCATGGCGTGCTCGGCTGCGACATCTACCACGTGGGCCAGGGTGGCGTGACCGTGCGCGGCGGCGAGCGCGCGAGCCTCACCCCGGCCGGACATTTTGTCCGCAACTGTGACATCCACCGCTATAACCGCTGGATCCAGCATTACAATCCCGCGGTCAGCGTGGGCGGGGTGGGCAACCGTGTCGAGCACAGCCACATGCACCATGCGCTGCATCAAGCGATTACCTTTGGGGGCAACGAACACGCATTCGCCTTCAACGAAATCCACCACGTGCTCAAGGATATCTCGGACATGGGGTCGATCTACGTTGGCCGCAACCCCACGTTCGCGGGCAACGTTATCCGTCACAACTTCTTCCATCATCTCACCCTGCAACACGAAGGCGGGCCGGGCGTGCAGGCCATCTTTCTCGACGACGACACCATCTACGTGGCGAAAATCTTCGGAAACGTCTTCTACAGAACGGGCTCTACCGGCGTCATCAAGTTTCACGGCGGCGGCGGCGCGTCCGTCGCCAATAACATCGCCATCCAAAGTCCCCAGCTTGTTCAGGACGGCCCGGGAGACGTCGAGGGCATCAGACGGGCGGTGAGCAAGATGCACACCGACCGGCCGCACGGCCACGGCTTCCCCGAGAAGGTCGCGGAGATGAACATCAGCGAAGCCCCCTACCGCAGCCGCTATCCCTACATCTACGAAACCTATGCCGAGGAGTACAACGAAGGCACGCCCCGATGGAACAACCTCGAGGTCGAGGATGTTTTCAGTGATTTCGTGGATCCGGACAACCTGAACTTCGCCCTGCGCGACGATGCGCCCGTACTCGAGTGGGTGGCGGAGGATGTCTATGACCGGGTATACGGGGCGGATAACGAGGATATTCCCTTTGAACGGATCCCCTTCGAGGAGATCGGCCTCGAACAAGACGAACACCGGCCTGAATTGGGACCCTTGCCGTTTCGCAAGCTCGGACCGGAGGCCGGAGCCGGTGCGATAAGTGCCAAGGAAACCCAATTCTGGTGGACGCCGTCCTACAACGCCGATCGCTACCAGGTGCGTATTGCAAGAGATGCGGCCATGGAAGACCTGGTGGTTGAGGAGGAGACACAGCGCAACCACATCGTCACGCGTGACCTGGCGCCGGGTGAGGAGTATTTCTGGCAGGTCGAAGCCATCGTCGACCAGTCCCGCTCGAACCGCGGCGCCCGCCCCGCGCAAGAGCAGCCGTGGCCGTTCACCACAAGGGATTAGGGATTAAGGGGGCGTCGCGCCCGTGACCAATCATGGCCGAGACGGCCATGCTACGAAATGCTCCGCGCCCGCTGTGGCGTGATCTCCTGACCAAGCCGCTCTTGCGACCGAAGGTCTCCAGCTCACCATTCGATTTCCGAGATTATCACATCAGGGGCACGTCGGGGTCAGGCTTGCACTTTACACTTTACGCGGCGCCCGTGCCATGCTTTCAGCCTACCACACTTCGCCACTCCCGTAAACTGTAAAGTGTAAGCCTGCCCCCGGAGGGGGGGCGGCGGTTGGCTGCCGCGGTTCGGCGATCCACGGCAACCAGCAACCGGCAGCCATCCGCTGGCCTCTTTTTCAGCCTTGCAATCCGGCGCCGGATTGGGTAGGCTTGGATAAGTGTACATCCGTATATGTCTTAGTTGTTAGTTGCTGGTTGCTAGTTGTTAGTGAACGCGCTGACGCGGTGGGAAAAGCAGCCAACCGTAGACATGGGGGGGCGAAT